>JBBRPU010000609.1:0-1501 GCA_038227545.1 Candidatus Acidiferrales bacterium | reverse complement strand
GATGAACGCTGAATAAAAACGGTATGCCAGCATGTAGCAGCAGCCCGCCGCCACCACAAACCAGGTGGCATTCAGCGGTTCGCCCCGGTGAAACGCGATCGCCGCCAGTGCGCCGGCGCCGGCCAGCGCAACGACACTCCACGCCACGATGCTCATCAAACGTTTCATGTCGCGAGTTGCGGTTCCCCGGCGGGCATCGTATGCGACCGCGCCCAAGGCGTCAATCGCGGTCTGCGACGCCAGAAATATCCCAATGTCTCAGCAATTCGATTTATGCTGTGCCGCGCGCGCTGCGTCTTGACGCGCCAATTTGCAATTCTATTATCGGGTGGAACACATGAATCGTAAGCGCGCTTCACGAGCAGTAGCGTTCCTCATTGGCACACTAGCCGTTCTCTTCGCGATTGATGCTCGCGCCGCGGATGAACCCAAAGCTGTTGCCGCTCACGACGAAAAAATTGAGCCTGCTGGCCCAAATGATCCCACCACGCGCGGACCGTGGAAACCGGAAGACATCATCTACGCTGAATCCGCGAATCAATACCGCATTTCGCCCGATAGCAAGTGGCTGGTGTGGGTTAAATCCACGGGCGACAAAGAGAAAGACACGCGCGTCTCCAATTTATTTCTCTCCAGCATGACGGAAAATCGCGAGATCCAACTGACGCGAGGTACTGACTCAGTTTCGCAGCCGCGCTGGTCTCCCGATAGTGAATGGCTTGCCTTTCTAAGCTCCAAGCCGTTGCCCGGCAACAAACCGGACGCCGCGAAAATGCAAATTTGGCTGATAAGTTCTCGCGGCGGCGAAGCTTATCCGCTGACGGAGCTGGCGCGCGCCCCGCGCCAGATTGAATGGCTCGACAAAAACACGTTGATATATAGCGCCGAAGAAGATCCCGCACTCTACGAGCAGGAACAAAAAAGCAGGAAAGACGACTCGGAAGTCATCGAAGACGTTGATCATGCCTCTCCTGTCCGGCTTTACAAGGTCGCGGTCAAAGATAAGAAGATCACCCGTCTCACCAGTAATACCGACTGGATTGAAAACTGGGGAGTTTCGCGCGACGCCCGATATGTTGCCGCCTCGCACGCGAAAAGCCTGCGCTACGCCTTTGACCAGAAGACGCCTCCGGTCATCATTCTTCATGACCTCAACAATGGACAGGAGAAGCAAATCCTGAGCAAGAGTCGCGTGCGCGCCGAAGGATTCGAATGGGCTCTCGACAATTCCGGCTTCTACATGGCCACGCCTTTTTCAAGCGACGCGCGGTTCATGACCGCCGGCATCACCATCGTGTATTTCTTTGATGTGGCCGGCGGCAAAGCCACGCAGGTCAATCTTGGTTGGGAAAATGGCATCGGACGCGGCCTGCAGGCCGTCCCCGGTGGATTTGCCGCTCTTCTCGCTGCCGGCAGCCACGATGAACCAGCGATCTACACGAAATCCTCTGCCGCTACGTGGAAGCGCGAACCACTCAGTGGCGAGCACGTTCGTAATCTT
>JBBRPU010000608.1:0-1505 GCA_038227545.1 Candidatus Acidiferrales bacterium | reverse complement strand
CTGGAAGAACTGCAATCCAAGTACGCGCTCATCGGCGATGTGCGTGGCATGGGCTTGATGCAGGCGCTGGAACTGGTGAAAGACCGCAAGACCAAGGAACCCGCTCCGCAGGAAACCAATCAGGTCATGGAGCGCGCTCGTCACAACGGCCTGCTCATCGGCAAAGGCGGGCTGTACGGCAACACCCTGCGCCTCGCGCCCATGTTGAACACCACCAAACGCGATGTGGACGATGCGATTGAACTACTCGACAAATCATTCCACGAAGTAAAGGTGAACTAGTGTGGCGGTTGGATTACGCGCTGCGCGCCGTGCTGCTGGCAACGCTATTTACAACACCCGCCGACTGGTTGCGCGCCCAAGCTCCCGAAGCCTCCAAGTCCGAGGAGTGGAAATCCGTCTCGTTCGCCATCGTGCGCTACAACGACGAAGCGCCCCAATCCTGGAACATTTATCACACCACCAAGCGCGGCGTGCTGCTGGTAAAACTATGGAAGCGTTATTTGCTGGTCAATCTCCCGGAGCAGTTGGTTTTCGACATTGACCCGCACACCGTGAAGCCCCAAGGCAATGGCGTGGAGTGGTCTTCCGCCGATGCCCCCAACGAGCCCATCGAAATCGCCGACTGGAAAGAACGCAACGTCGGACCGGTGCAACGCATCCGCTTTCGCCTCGGAAAAAATGGCCACATTCTCGAGCTGCAACTTCCCTTGCGCGCCGACGGTAAGCCCGCTTACTAGCATGAGTCCAGCGCGTCGAAGTAGCATTGAGCCCGGCATGCGTCACGAGCATTGCACGCGCGTTACAGGCAGTCTACGATGACGCGGCTTTGGCCGAGTTCACCAGCGTCACGATAGTGTTTCCAGAGAGAGAAAAAATGACGAGTCCCATCAGCATTCCCCGGCGCCTGTTATTGATAACGGCAGCTACTGGATTGCTCGCAAACTCCAGCGGTCTCCGTGCTCAAAGTGATCCCGCCGAACAGGCCATGAGCACTATTCGCCCCGAAGCCATTCGCGCGGGCATTCGTTTTTTATCCGATGACACGCTCGAAGGCCGGGGCACCGGCACACGCGGCTACGATATCGCCGCGAAATACATGGCTACACAATTTGAATCCCTGGGACTGCAGCCCGCCGGAGACCATGGCACTTACTTCCAGGCGGTGCCGCTGCGGTCGTCCAAACCGAACGAAACAAAAACGCAGCTGACCCTGACGCATTCCGGAAAATCTCCGGAAACGCTGGTCTTTCGCAAAGATTACATTTCCGCAGGCGATCCAGTGCGCGCGGATAGTGCGGTAGAGGCCTCGGTCGTGTTCGTGGGCGGTGGCGTGACCGCGCCGGAGCAGGGCTACGACGACTACCAGGGCGTGGACGTCAAAGGCAAGATCATCGCTATCATTTCCGGCGCGCCAAATTTCGAATCCTCACTGAAAGCGCATTACTCCTCTTTCGAAGTCAAAGCGAAAAATGCCGTAGAACATGGCGCGGTCGGCGTCATTG
>JBBRPU010000607.1:0-1518 GCA_038227545.1 Candidatus Acidiferrales bacterium | reverse complement strand
CGTCCAAATCGCGGTGCGGATAAATCACTTTTCGCGCGCCCGACAAACGTATGCCATCAATGATGCTGGCATGATTCAGTGCATCGGAAAAAATCACATCGTTCTTCCCTGCCAAGGAAGTCAGCAATCCAATGTTGGACGCGTAACCGCTGCCGAAATAAAGCGCCGCCTCGCTGCCGGCGAAGGCAGCGAATTCTTCCTCTAGCTCACTCCACGCGACCGTATGACCAGAAAGCAGGCGCGACCCGGTGCCTCCGACGCGCTCGTCGTTATGCAGCGCTTCAATTGTTGCTGCACGCAGCGCCGGGTGATCTGAGAGGCCCAAGTAGTCATTCGAACAAAGATTAATGCCTGTAATTTCGACCAGATTGCGGCGCTGGCTGCGTGACTCAAGGTCACGCAATCCGGCCTGTAGTTCCCTGTTCAGTACCTCGTGAAATTCAGATGGCATGTGATTCGAGTGGTTTCATTCCCAGAGTTTGCAGTAAGTGCTCGTCCTCGTCCGCACCAGGGTTAGGGGTGGTCAGCAATTTTTCACCCACAAAAATGGAATTTGCCCCCGCCAGAAAACAAAGCGTAACCGCCTCCGGCGACAATTGCTTCCGGCCCGCCGCCAGGCGCACACGCGAAGCGGGCATCAGCACGCGCGCGGTAGCGATAGCACGCACCATCTCCAGCGGGTCCAGCGCCGGCACGTTGCCTAGTGGTGTACCTTCCACGCGCACCAGCATATTGATCGGCACGCTTTCGGGATGCGGTTCAAGCGTCGCGAGTTGATGCAGCAACCCGATGCGGTCGCGCTCGCTCTCGCCCATGCCCAGAATTCCCCCGCAGCAAACCGTGATCCCCGCCTTGCGAACCGACGCCAGAGTGCGCAGGCGGTCGTCGTACACGCGCGTGGTGATGATGGAGCCGTAAAACTCCGGCGACGTATCCAGATTGTGATTGTAAGCGGTCAGCCCGGCGTCCTTGAGCTTCACAGCCTGCCCGTCGTTCAACATGCCCAGTGTGCAACATACTTCCATGCCCAGCGCCGAAACGCCGCGCACCATCTCCAACACGTTGTCGAAGTCTCTACCCTCGGGCGCCTGCCGCCACGCTGCTCCCATGCAGAAACGCGTCACGCCTCGCTGCGCAGCGTCACGCGCAACGGAAATCACGTGCTGCGGATCAAGCAGGCCCTGTCGTTCCACCGGCGCGTCGTAGTGCGCGCTTTGCGGGCAATAAGCGCAGTCTTCCGGGCAGCCGCCGGTCTTAATGGAAATTAATTGGCAGGTTTGTACCCGGTCCGCGGCGTGGTATTGCCGGTGAACGCTCTGCGCGCGAAAAATAAGTTCCGGCAGCGCGATGCCGTAGATCGCCGCCACTTCGTCGCGGGTCCAACGGCTATGTACCGCGGCGGGTCCGCAAGCCTGCTCCTGCGCCGAAGATATTGACGTACTTACAGCTACCGGGACGTTTGTGCTCATGCTCTCCGTCAGGCGTTGGCGCAAGCCCCGCAGGGCCTGAATTTAGAAT
>JBBRPU010000606.1:0-1526 GCA_038227545.1 Candidatus Acidiferrales bacterium | reverse complement strand
TATCACCTTCGCGAACTGGCCAAGCACGTAAAGGACGGTATTCGCGCCGCGGGAGCGGTGCCGCTGGAATTCAACACCGTTTCGATTTCCGACGGCATCACGATGGGCACCGAGGGCATGCGCACTTCGTTAATCAGCCGCGAAGTGATCGCCGACTCCATTGAGCTGGTGACGCGCGGAAATCTTTTCGACGCGCTTATCGTGCTGGTCGGCTGCGACAAAACCATTCCCGGCGGAATCATGGCGCTGGCTCGCCTGAACATTCCCGGGCTGATTTTGTACGGCGGCTCGATCGCGCCGGGCCAATTTGAAGGGCATTCGGTAACCATTCAGGATGTCTTCGAAGCCGTAGGCGCCTACAACCGCGGCGATATGAGTGATGCGCGATTGAATGAACTGGAAGGCGCCGCGTGCCCGGGTGCAGGAGCGTGCGGGGGACAGTTCACCGCCAACACCATGGCGCTGGTTTGCGAATTTCTCGGAGTGGCGCCCATGGCGCTCTCCAGCACACCGGCGACGAACGGCGCAAAGGCCAACGCCGCGCATGCAGCGGGAGAATTGGTGGTGGATCTGTTGCGCAGAAATGTTTTGCCCTCCAGCATCATCACGAAAACATCCATCGAAAATGCCATCGCGGGCGTTGCGGCCACCGGCGGCTCGACGAATGCCGTACTGCACCTGCTGGCCATCGCCAGCGAAGCCAAGCTAACTCTCTCTATTGACGATTTTGATCGCATCAGCTCGCGTGTTCCGATTCTGGCCGACCTGAAACCCGGAGGACGATTTGTTGCCACAGACCTTTTCGCAGCAGGCGGTACTGCGCTGGTCGCAAAGCGCTTGCTTGAGGCAGGAATTTTGCGTGGGGAAGCTCCCACGGTCACCGGCCGCACTATCGGAGAAGAAGCCAACGCCGCGAAAGAAACGCCCGGACAGGAAGTCGTCCGCAAGTTGAGCGCTCCGCTGAAGCCCACGGGCGGGCTTGTAATTTTGAAAGGTAACCTTTCTCCTGAAGGCTGCGTCGTTAAAGTTGCGGGCCACGATGTACAAAACTTTCGCGGCCCGGCGCGCGTATTTGACGGCGAAGAGGCTGCGTTTCACGCGGTACAGAAAGGCAACATCAAGGCAGGCGACGTGGTGGTTATTCGCTACGAAGGCCCCAAGGGCGGGCCCGGCATGCGCGAAATGCTGGCGGTTACTGCTGCGTTGGTTGGCGCGGGGCTGGGAGACTCTGTAGCGCTGATCACCGACGGGCGCTTTTCCGGCGCCACCCACGGACTGATGGCGGGACATGTCGCTCCGGAAGCCGCCAATGGTGGCCCCATTGCCGCTGTCGCGGAAGGCGATACAATTATTTTTGATTTGCCGGCGCGAACGCTGAATCTGGAAATTACGGACGCGGAAATGAAGCGGCGACTTGCCGGTTGGCACGCGCCTGCGCCACGCTACACTAGCGGCGTGATGGCCAAGTACGCTTTCCTGGTTTCATCGTCGGCGCTCGGCGCGATTACCGCTATTCCGAAAAGTTT
>JBBRPU010000605.1:0-1529 GCA_038227545.1 Candidatus Acidiferrales bacterium | reverse complement strand
TGGTACGACCGCGATTGCATCAAATTGACCCGGCAAGGCAGCCCCAACCTGCTGGTCTTCAAGCGCGTGATCAAGTACGTATATAAGGATGGCGAAGAATCCGCGCACGGCGGCGACGAGTAGCCCCTGTTTTAGCCGTGGGCTGAAGCCCGTCCTGAATGCCTTTCGTTTCGTTGTGCCTGCAACCCCTTATTCTGGTACCTTTCGTTTTGCGGGGGCTGAAGCCCCCGCCTCCTAGATAAAACCTCGCGCATGCGATGTCACGGTTATGGGTACTGGTGCGTCTAACAGGCACAATACGAACCAGGGAACGGACCCAGGCTACAAGGCGAGCCTGGGGCACCCGGCGTCCCTTTTAAGGTGTTTGTCGATTGCCACGTTTGCCTGCTGCCCGGCAACCAAGAGAGTGCGGACCAAATTATGCGTATCGGGATAACGTGTTATCCGACGTACGGCGGGTCGGGCGTGGTGGCTACGGAGCTGGGGACGGAGCTGGCCGCGCGCGGGCATGACATTCACTTCATCAGCTATGCGCCGCCCATCCGCATGAATCCCAACGATCCGCACATTCATTTCCATGAAGTCGAAGTGGCGTCCTATCCGCTGTTTGATCATCCGCCTTACACGCTGGCGCTCGCGACCAAAATGCTGGAGGTCTTCGAGTCGGAATCGCTGGATTTGCTGCATGTGCACTACGCGATTCCGCACTCGGTGAGCGCGATGCTGGCGCGCTCCATGGCGGCGCCTCGGCGACTGCCGTTCATCACCACGCTGCATGGCACGGACATCACGCTGGTGGGCAGCAATCGCAGCTACCTGCCAATCACGCGTTTTTCCATCGAGCAGAGCGACGGCGTGACCGCAATATCGAGCTACCTGCAGCAGCAAACCGTGCGTGATTTCGATATCAAGCGCCCTATCGAGGTGATTCCGAATTTTGTGAATTGCGATTTGTACACGCGCAACGCGGATCCCAAGCTGCGGGCCAAGTGGGCGCCGAATGGCGAACCCATCCTGATGCACTTGTCGAATTTTCGTCCCGTAAAGCGCGTAACCGATGCGGTGGAGATTTTCGCCACGGTGCGCGAAAAGATGCCCGCCAAACTGGTGTTGATCGGCGATGGACCGGATCGCGGCGCCGCGGAATACCTGGTGCGGAAAAAAAAGCTACAGAAAGACGTGATCTTTCTGGGCAAGCAGGATCAGGTGTACGAAAAACTCGCAGCCGCGGATTTGTTCCTGCTGCCGTCGCAACTGGAGTCCTTCGGCTTGGCGGCGCTGGAAGCCATGGCGTGCGAAGTTCCGGTGATTGCCACCAAGGTCGGCGGACTGCCGGAGGTGGTGGAGCACGGCGTGGATGGCTATTTGGTGGAGCCCGGCGACGTGAAAGCCGCCGGCGCATATGCGCTTGAGATTTTGTCGCGCGCCGATCGTGGTCGAGAGATGGGCCACACCGCGCGTCTAAACGCCAAGCAAAAGTTCTGCGCCAACGACGTGATCCCGCGCTACGAACGGTACTATCAACGCGT
>JBBRPU010000604.1:0-1544 GCA_038227545.1 Candidatus Acidiferrales bacterium | reverse complement strand
CACAGGGTGGAGCCGGCGGCGGCGCCGGACAAGGCGCGGGCTCCTACGGAAACGGCTACGAAATTCTCACTCCCACCGAAGGCGTGGACTTCAGCGACTACATGGCGCGCGTAGTCGCCAGCGTGCGCCGCAACTGGTACGCGGTGATGCCGGAGTCCGCGCAGCTCGGTGATCGCGGACGCGTCGCGCTGCAATTTCGCATCATGCGCGACGGCAGCGTCCCCACCGGAGAACCGACGCGCTTGCTCGGCTCCGGAAAAGAGCCACTCGATCGCGCCGCCGTATCCGCAATACGGTCCTCCAATCCCTTCGAGCCCCTGCCCCCCGCCTTCAGCGGCCCCTATATCGAACTGCGCTTTTACTTCCTGTACAATTTGCCTCTCGAAGCCGCTTATCAGTGAACCCGTGAAACCGCTGCGTCAACAAATCCTCGGCAGCCTGCTGCTCGCTTTCGTAGTGCTGCTGGTGTTGTTGTTTCGCGCCCGTCACATTTTCTTTCCATGAGTAGTCTAGAGTTGCCCACGCTACCGCTCGTGGTCATCGTAGGCCCGACAGCATCGGGAAAATCCGCGCTAGCCATGGCCCTGGCAAAAAATTTCCATGCGGAAATTATCGCCTGCGATTCCACCCAACTTTATCGCGGCGTAGATATCGGCACCGCCAAGCCCACGCCCGCCGACCGCCAGGAGATCCCTCATCACTTAATTGACGTCTTCGATCCCACCGAAGTCGCTACTGCCGGAGCCTACCGCGACCTCGCGCTCGCAGCGTTAACGGATCTGCGCGAACGTGAACGATTGCCGATTTTGACCGTCGGCACTGGCCTATACATGCGCGCGCTACTGGAAGGCTTGGCGGATTTACCGTTGCGCTCCGAAGAAGTTCGCACGCGCCTGCGCGAAAGTGTTCGAAAACGTGGCGCGGCGCATTTGCACGGCGTGTTACAACACATGGATCGTGAGGCCGCAGCAAGGATTGCTCCTACGGACGAGCAGAAACTGATTCGCGCCATCGAAGTCTGCGTTTTGACGCGTAAGCCGATCTCCGAGGTCCATCGCGTCGGCCGCCATCCTCTACAAGGATGGCGCGTACTGAAAATCGGTCTGCTTCCCGAGCGTGAAGAACTTTATCGCCGCATCGCCGCACGCACCGAAGCGATGATTGCCGCCGGATGGCTTGACGAAGTAAACGGCTTGCTCGTAGCCAACATCGCGCCAGACGCAAAAGTTTTCGACTTCATCGGTTACCGGAAAATGCTCGCTGTCGCCCGCAAAGAACTCACCATAGAACAAGCCCGCGCCACGATTCAGCAAGCCACCCGCAACTACGCCAAACGCCAGATGACCTGGTTTCGCAAAGACACCTCCACCACCTGGTTCTCAGGCACTGGCGAAGATCCGTCCCTCCAGCAAAACGTCACCGCCTGGCTCGCTGAGCAGCTAGCCGTTAGCGGTCGCGCCTGAAAATGTACAGGCGTATAATCACCCTCAGTGCGCAAAGTTGCGCAAGTCTCCGCCGCAAGCATTCACGAAACCATGCCGCTT
>JBBRPU010000603.1:0-1547 GCA_038227545.1 Candidatus Acidiferrales bacterium | reverse complement strand
TTCACGTGGAAGCCTTCCCCAATGAGATTTTTCGCGGGCAGGTTTCGCGCATCAATCCATCGGTAGCGCAGGACTCGCGTACTTTTGACGCAGAAGCGCTGCTGGTCAACGCCGACGGGCGCTTGAAACCGGGATTTTTCGTGCAAGCTTCGATTCCCAGTGAGAAGGAAGAGAAAACCATTTTCCTGCCGGAACGCGCGGTGAATTATCGTTACGGCGTTTACAAAGTTTTTCTGCTGCACGGCAACCAGGTTTCCGAACACCAGATTCAGCCCGCGGGACAGACCGAAGACCAGCGCGGAAGGCGCTTCGAAGTTGCCGAGGGCCTGAAACCTGGCGATCGCGTGGCGGTGGCGGTAGCCGGCGAATTGCAGGATGGCATCACCGTAAAAGAACAAGCCGAGAGTTCCGCGCCCACGAAATAGCGCCATGACCGCGCTGAGCGAAACAGTTCTATGAGACTTGCTGAAATCTGCGTGAAGTATCCGGTCTTCACCGTGATGCTGATCCTGTTTCTGGTGACGCTGGGAATTTTTTCGTACCGCGGGCTGGCTGTGGATCTTTTTCCCAAAGCCGATCCGGCGACCGTGAATGTGGAAGTGCGTTTGCCGGGTGCTACACCCGAGGAAGTGATCACGGGAGTGGTGCTGCCGCTCGAAGATGCCATATCTTCGGTGAGCGGCATTGATGAAATCACGGTGTACTCGACGGAAGGGTTTGCGGAGATCACCTGCACATTTGTTCTGGAGCGCGACATTGAAGGCGCCGCGCAGGACATTCGCGAA
The DNA here is from genome assembly GCA_038227545.1 of Candidatus Acidiferrales bacterium. GTDB lineage: Bacteria > Acidobacteriota > Terriglobia > Acidiferrales > UBA7541 > Acidiferrum. The sequence continues at coordinate 762 of JBBRPU010000603.1, read as the reverse complement.
AAAGTAGCCGGCGCCACGGATCGTCTGCCGCGCGACACTTTGCCGCCCATCATAACCAAACAGGACCCGCAGTCAGATCCCATCATGACAGTGCTGGTGACGGGCTCGCTTAGCCGTCGTGAACTAACTGAAATTGCCGACAAGCAGGTGCGGCGCTCCATTCAGACTGTGGATGGGGTTGGCAGCGTGGATCTCAGCGGTGGTCAGGGGCGCGAGATTCGCGTTTTGCTGGATGCGCGGCGATTGACATCTCACGGCTTCACGGTGCTGGATGTGCGCGACGCTCTTCGGCGCGAAAATATTGAAGCGCCGGGTGGCCGCATGATCGTGGGGCCGCAGGAGTTGGGCCTGCGCACGCTGGGCCGGGTTACGTCCGCCGAACAATTTGGCGAAATTGTCATTGGCACGCGCGGTGGCACACAGGTGCGGGTGCGCGATGTCGCGCAAGTGGAAGATGGCGCTTCCGAGCTGCGGACCTGGTCGGCCTTTTTCCGTAAAAACTTGCCCCGCGAAGACGTCGTGACCGTGCAGGTATTGCGGCAGTCGGGCGCAAACACCGTGCGCGTGGCGGACGACGTGCGCAAGCAGATCGAGTATCTAAACGCTTCCCTGCCCGCAGGCGTGCACGTCCAGGTGATTCATGACATGTCCGAGTTCATCCGGGCTTCGGTGCATTCGCTGCTCGAGCATCTGATTCTGGGAAGCATTCTGGCCAGCATGATTGTGTGGATCTTCATGCGCAACTGGCGGGCGGTAACGATT
>JBBRPU010000602.1:0-1560 GCA_038227545.1 Candidatus Acidiferrales bacterium | reverse complement strand
GCGGGGCCGGTGGTGCCCTGGCATCCGCCCAGCACGTTGGAGCACACGATGAAAAATTTCTCCGTATCGAAAGCCTTGCCGGGGCCGATCATGTTGTCCCACCAACCCGGTTTGCCGCCCTCGCGGCTGACTCCGGCGGCGTGGGCGTCTCCTGTAAAGGCGTGCGTGATCAGAATGGCATTCGAGCGCGCGGCGTTCAAATTGCCGTACGTTTCGTAAGCGACATCGACAGGGCAAAGCTCTGCGCCGCTCTCGAGCGAAATGCTCTCGAACCGGGCACACTGGGTCTCAACGATCATTCAAAAGCTCATGGTAACGTACAGTGGGTTATGTATTCAGGATTGGCCAGGGGCGCGAGCGCAATCGTCCTGCTGCTGGCGTTGAGTCTGTATGCCTCCGAGTTTTCGTACAAGCCCGCGCTGCCCGGATATCGCTATAACTTTCCCCGCGATCACTTTGAGCATCCGGACTTTCGCACGGAGTGGTGGTACTACACAGGCAATTTGCACGACAGTGCGGGCAAGCGGTTCGGCTTCGAGTTGGTATTCTTTCGGCAAGGCGAGCGCTGCGCGGAGACGGGTGCGGCAAAAATTTCAGCATGGAGCGTGGATGATCTGTATCTGGGGCATCTGGCCCTGACCGATATCGATGGCCATCAGTTTTACTACACGGAGCGGTTGAATCGCGCCGGGCCGGGGATCGCGGGGGCGAGCTTCGAGCAGCGACGAATTTGGAATGGAAACTGGTCGGCGGCTTGGGATGGTGAGCGGCAGAAGTTATCGGCATTGGCGGACGATTTCAGCTTCACGCTTTCGTTTGATCCGGCGAAGCCGCTGGTGATCCACGGCGAGAACGGCGTGAGCCAGAAGTCGGAGGGTGCGGGAAGAGCTTCATACTACGTTTCATTTCCACGGCTCACGGTTGCGGGAAAGATTACGTTGCACGGCGCAGACCATGCGGTTTCGGGCGCTGCCTGGATGGATCACGAATGGTTCACGCACCAGCTTGAACCCAATCAGACGGGCTGGGACTGGTTCAGCGTACAGCTCGAAAACAATACCGAGCTGATGCTGTTCGAATTGCGCCGGAAGGACGGAAGCATCGATCCTTATTCCTCGGGAACTTTTGTGGATGCGGCGGGGCGGGCTCATCACCTGACGGCGCGTGATTTTTCGCTGCAGCGGGCGGGCGATTGGAAGAGCGGGCAAACGGGCGCGCGCTATCCGGTGCGCTGGCAAATTCGCATTCCCTCGCTGAACATCGCGTTGGAGTGCAAGGCGGCACTCGATTCGCAGGAGCGAAAGGCGAGACAAGGCCCGAGTTATTGGGAAGGCGCGGTTTCGTATTCGGGATCGTCGAAAGGCGTCGGCTATTTGGAGATGACGGGGTACGACCGCGCGGTGCGGCTCGATTAATCCATTAAGATGGCATTGACTTGATGATTCGCTTCGACCACGTTTCCTTTCCGCCTTTCGAAAACTTCACCGCAAGTGCGCCGGAGAGGGCAATTATCGGCATTCTGGGCGAAGATGGCGCGGGCAAGACGACTCTGCTGCGGTT
>JBBRPU010000601.1:0-1603 GCA_038227545.1 Candidatus Acidiferrales bacterium | reverse complement strand
GGCACCTTTTATCTCACCAGCTTTGTGTTCGTAGTGGTGATTCTAGGAAGCATCGCGGCGCTGACCGGTTTTTCCATTTTTCGCTTCACCGCGTACATCAAGGATGAGCTTTTGATCGTGTTGGGCACGAGTTCGTCAGAGACCGTGCTGCCAGATATGATGCAAAAGCTCGAGCGCCTCGGCGCCTCGCGCTCCATCGTGGGCCTGGTGTTCCCCACTGGCTACAGTTTCAATACCGATGGAACGAATATCTACCTGACGCTGGCGGTAATTTTTCTGGCTCAAGCGACAAATACTCACTTGGCGGCCGGACAAATTGTCGGGATTTTGCTTTTCGCCATGATTGCGTCCAAAGGCGCCTCGGGAGTTACGGGTACCGGATTCGTCACGCTGGCTGCGATACTCACCGCCGTTCCTTCCATTCCTATTCAGTCGCTGGCAATTTTGGTGGGCATAGATAAATTCATGAGTGAATGCCGGGCGCTGACCAATGTAATCGGCAACGGTGTGGCCACCGTGGTGGTCAGCCGCTGGGAAGGCGAGTTGGATACTGCGAAACTCCGCGATACCATGGCCCGCCCGGTGGAGAGCGGTGAACAGCCCATTCTATAGCTTGTTTATTGCGCCGCCGGTGCTGCCAGGTTGCGCACCAGCCACGGAATAATCACCTGCTTGAAAATTACCGGATCCGGCCAGACTTTTACCTGCCGCCCCAGGTGCCCGCCTTGCGGATTGATCCACGCGTCTTTGGGCACGTCTCCACTACTCAGAATCATATATGCGTCAGAGATGGGCACCTGCGTATCGAGTGCGCCGGCGATCACTAGCATGGGCGCCGTGGGCTTGCCAATGAGGTTTTGCCGCACCAGCGACATTTTCGGAAAAATCACCGACAAATCTTCGATGGTGTTGGCGCCCTCATAGATGGACATGAGCGCGGGAACCAGCCCGAACAAATACTCGCGGTTCCCTAAAGTTTTATTCACCAGAAAATCTTTCTGAAATGTGGCGTCGGCTAGCGGCGACTGCACCACTACGCCTTTCAATCGCGCATGCTCGATGATGGCCAGCTTGGTCGCCCAGTAAGCGCCAAAGCTCTGGCCGTCCACACCAATGCGCGATTTATCCACTTCCGGACGGGTCTGCAGGTAGTCAATCACGCGGGAAAACATGCGCTCCGAAGTTTCGCTGGCCTTGATGGGCGCTTGTCCGGTTCCCGGCGAGTCAATGCCGATGAATCCAATGCCATAAGGCAGAATGGCGCCGAAATTTTCAGACAAGTCCTCTTTGCGGCTATCGAGGCCGCTGATGGCGATCACTACCGGTGCCGGGCCCTTGCTATTTTTCGGCAGGCGCAGGTAGCCCACGATTTCGGACCGTTCGAACGGGATGTGCACCACTTCGAGCGGACCTTCCTGCAGCCGCGCGTGCGCTAAAAATGCCTCCAAAGCTTTGGCATACGCGCGCTTCTTTCCCTCCGACGCCGGCACCGGCCAGCGGCCGAAGGAATACAGGCGCCACGCGCGAACATACAGAGCGCTGGCTTTTGCGGGCTCGGTGGCTTCCAGAGCTTTGGCTTGCGCCATGTAGCGGTCCGCGACGG
>JBBRPU010000600.1:0-1605 GCA_038227545.1 Candidatus Acidiferrales bacterium | reverse complement strand
GCGAGGACGGCGACGAGATACAAAATCATCAGAAAAAGGGAGCCCATCAGAAACGCTTTGGGAAATGTTTTCTGCGGCTTCACCACTTCTCCGGCGCTGTAGGTGCCGAATTGCCATCCTTCGTAGGCCCAAAGCACGGCGATCATGGCCAGCCCAAAATTCGAAAGCATGCCCGCACTGTGTTGTTGCGGCACGCCCATCGCGGGAGCTAGTTCCGCGGCATGGTGACCGAGCGACAACAGCACGGCGCTGAGAACGGCGACCATCGCGACTTTCTTCAGCGTCGTCCAGTTCTGCAGGTCGGAACTTTTTCGCGTGCCCCACACATTCACCGCGGTCACCACACCGATCATCGCGACGCCGACGGCATTCGAGGTGATGGGCGACATCGGAATTATTTCCGCCAGGTAGCGCGTGAAGGCGTGGGCCAGCGCGGCGATGGTGCCACTGGCAATGATCAGGAAGAGGCTCCAACCGTAGAGGAATGCGGAAGCGCGTCCGAATCCGTCGCGGATGTAGCAGTAGAGGCCGCCAGCTTCAGGATTGGAGGCGGCCAGTTCGGCGTAGGTAAGCGCGCCGAGCAGAGAAAGAATTCCGCCGAAAAGCCACACCAGTAGGGAGAGGCCGACGGAGCCGTCCACGCGGCGCAAAATCAAGCCTGGGGTGAGAAAAATTCCCGAGCCAATGACGGAGCCGATGAACAGGAACAATAAATCTTTGAGGCTCAGGGTTCGCAGGAGCGGCGGCATAGAGGAGAAAGTTGCGCGCTACAAATGTTTCATAAACTCAGCGAGCATGATAACCGCAGTTATGGCGCGGTCAAAGATAACTTGAAGGAGAGTGGCGTTTTCGCTAGCCAGAGATGGGCGCGGGCATAAAACACAGTAAAAATATCAGCAGCGCGAGAGCGGCCGCAAATCGCCGGTCGGGATCGAGCGGGGTGTCATCATGCACGGGCGCAGTGCGGAGAAACCGCAACCCGAACAATAGCGCCGCCCAGATGTACCAGCCGGACCAATGGCGAAAAAAGCCCAGCAGAAGCAGCAACGCGGGCAGCATGGTGGAGACCAGTCTGTGCGTTCGACCGCTCAACGAGCGCAGAATGTGGCCGCCGTCCAACTGGCCGGCGGGCAGGAGGTTCAGCGAGGTGGCGAATAACCCGACCCACGCCGCGCGACCCACGGGATGCAGGAGCACGGTGTGGACGGCCACGCCGGGGTGAAAAACTTTCGCGAGAATGTGAAGAATGAGGGGGACGCCGAAAATCACGTCTGAGTTGGCGGGGTCGGCAAGGCCGGGAACAATTTTTGCGCTCATCACTCCGTAAATGAGCGCGGGGATGGCGAACACGAAGCCCACGAAGGGCCCCGACGCGCCCACGTCAAACAGCGCGCGGGTATTGCGAATCGGCGAGCGCAGCAAAATGAACGCTCCGAAGGTGCCGATCAGCGTGGGCGCGGGAATGAAAAAGGGATAACTGGTGCGAATGTAGTGGTGGCGGCACGCGAAGTAGTGGCCGAGCTCATGCGCGAGCAAGATGCCCATCAATGTAATTGCGAAGGGTAAACCGTTCAGCAATGCGGCGGGATGCTGGTACAGCAGCTT
>JBBRPU010000599.1:0-1607 GCA_038227545.1 Candidatus Acidiferrales bacterium | reverse complement strand
GTGCCGACAAAGGACGTAGCCGGTGGGGCCGGCCTCGTAGCAGAAGCGCAGTTCCACTCCCGGGTGCTCCAAGTTTTTGGTGAGTTTGTCGACGTCGGCGAGCTTGCCTCCGATGGTGCCGTAGGAGCGGAGTTCCCCGCCATCCTCAACGGCAATGGCCACGGCGATGGAATCTTTGTGGACGTCCAAGCCGATATAGTGGATGATTTTCTTCATGGGTGTCTGGTTTTATTGTACTGTTGTTAATGGTTTATTTCCTAACAGGTATGAACCTCCAACAAGGTGGCTCGGCCCCGCACACGCGGAACAACCCACGATCACAGAAACCAGGCACCCGTTCGAGCTTTCTCATGAGCCATAAGGTCTGCGTTCAACCCAACATGGCATCTAACGGCGGCGGGCCGTCGCGGTTGCAATCGGAAAACCAGAACAACATTAACGATGAACGCTTGCGCGATCAGCGCCTCGTGGCCGCCGCCGCTGAGCTTGGGTCGTAGGCGTCCTCGCGCGACCGCATGTTAATGTCAAAAGCCAACTGCATCGTGATGGCTCTTGCGCTCAGCGTCGTTGCGTCCGCGCGAGGAGCGGCTGGCATCGCGCTCGAAGCAGATGCTCGATGGCAATTGGAGTTTCCTGACTTGCCCGACACACTGGCAACAATGTCCACTGGTCAGAGGCAGCCTGCAAGCCTCACTGTGCGGTTGCCCGCGAACTACTCCCGCGAAAGCAAGTTTCCCCTCTTCGCGTTCCTTAACGGCGATGACGGTGGCCGGGGCGATACGCTGCCGCGTGACCCCAAAATTATCGGATCAAACGACTTCATCTGCGTGAGCCTTCCGCTCTTCAAGCGGGCTTTCGACAAGACGAACGGCGTTTTGGTGACCGTCGATGACTTCGAGACCATGAGCCGGGCCTATCGAGTCATGTTTCAGAAATTATTCGATACGGTGCCCAACATCGCCTCGGAGCGAAGCGCGCTGGGTGGTTTCTCGAACGGGGCGCACACGACGGCGTTGCTGCTCGCAGGACAGGACGATTTCATTCTCAGCCACTTCCGTGCGTTCTATTTCGTAGAAGGCGGCAATCCACTCGCTGCGAATGCGCTGCATCGAGCCGCGTTGAAGCCCTGTCGGTTTCTATTGATGTGCGGCGACCAGGGAAAAGATTATTTGAGCCCGGCATTGGAATTTGGAGCTAGGGAGCGCGGTTTGGATTTCACGTTCATTACGATGCGAGACACTGGACACGAGTTTCCTTTGAAGTATCAGCGTTTGCTGGGGCAGTGGATTCGTGGAGAGAGAATGTCGGAGACGGAGCAGAAATGATGACGACGCCTAACCATGCCCTTCGGCGGGGGCAAACCATATATTGTTGTCTTTTGTTTCATTTCCCCATCGTCGTTTCCGCCCTGCTTCAGCATGCGAATCCCTCTTTCGTCGCCCGGTGCAACCGCGCGTTTGCGGTGTTGTAGGTTCCCAAATGAACACGCGTCGTGATGTCCTTGATCCGCAGCCGCGAGGCCGGTTGAGAGTTGATGGTTGAAAGTTGATGGATCAACCATACCCTTCGACACGCAACGATAAACCATCAACATGCAATCATCCTAT
>JBBRPU010000598.1:0-1610 GCA_038227545.1 Candidatus Acidiferrales bacterium | reverse complement strand
TTTCTTCGGCGTCTGGGTCATCGGCGGACTCTACGCCCTCTTCGGCGCTTCCTCCATGGCGGAGCTTGGCGCCGCCATCCCCCGCAGCGGCGGCCAATACAATTTTTCCCGGCGCGCCATCGGCGACTACGCCGGCTTCATCGTGGGCTGGAGCGACTGGCTTTCCAGTTGCGGCACTCTCGCCGCCGTAGCCATCGTCATTGGTGAATACAGTGGAAAATTAATCGGCGCGCTCGCGGGCTCCGAAAAAATTATCGCCGTCGCCGTCATCGTCGGCTTCGGCATTCTGCAATGGCGCGGAGTGCGCTGGGGTAGCCGCGCGCAATTACTCACCGCCGCGATGAAAACCGCCGCCTTCGTGATTCTGGTAATCGCCTGCTTCCTGCTGGGTGGCAGCGCGCATCGCGCCTCCTTGACGGCAGAGGTCGCTACAAAATTGACGCTTCCTTCCGGCTGGCCGCTGGCTGTCGCCATCATGCTCGGCCTGCAGGCCGTTTTTTACACTATTGACGGCTGGGATGGCGTCATCTACTTCGGCGAAGAAGTTCGCGATCCCGGCAAAGATGTCCCTCGCGCTATCTTCGGCAGCGTTTTTTCCATCATGGGTATTTATCTCTTGATGAACGCCGCCGTCCTCTACGTTCTTCCCATGAGCCAGATCGCCGGCAACAATTTTTCACTCGGCACCGCCGCCGAACAGATTTTCGGCCGCTACGGCGATCCCATCATCCGTTCCATCATGGTCATATCGCTGCTCAGCTGCATCAACGCCGTGCAGCTGTTTTGCTCTCGCATTCTCTACGCCATGAGCGTGGACGGCCTGTTCTTCCGCACCTTCGCGCGCGTCAACAAAGGCGGCACCCCCGAGGTAGCTCTGCTCCTCAGCACCATCGCCGGCGTCCTCTTCGTTCTCGGCTCTTTCGAACGCGTCATCGCCATGCTTTCCTTCTTCTTCGTGGCCAACTACACACTCACCTACTCCTCGCTCTTTATTTTGCGCAAAAAAGAACCCAACATGCCCCGCCCCTACCGCGCCTGGGGTTATCCGTGGACCACCGCCATCGCCCTCCTCGGCTCCGTCCTCTTCCTCGTCGGCTCGATCCTCACCGACCGCCACAACGCGCCGCTAGCCCTGGGCATGCTAATCCTCAGTTACCCCATCTATCGCATCCTCAAATGGGTGGCCGCACGCACCACTCCGATCTAGTCGCCTTCTTACGATTGGGAGGGAATGCCCGGAGATCGCTCGATTCAACTATTGTTTGCGTCGAACTCGCAAAACCGCCACCAGTTGCACCGGATTCACTCTGGCCTTGTTCACCGTCACGCCCCAATGAAGATGCGGCCCGGTGACCCGGCCAGTCGCCCCGACCCTACCAACCACCGCGCCGGACCTGACGTCATCTCCGGCAGTCACCGCAAATTCCGACAAATGCCCGTACAGCGAATACACTCCCAAACCGTGATCAATGATCACCGTGTTTCCTGAAAAATATAATTCCTCGGCCAGCACCACATGACCGCTTTGCGTCGAGTACACCGGAGTGCCGGTCGCAGCGGGAAAGTCCGCCCCGGTGTGCGGCGAGCGCGCTTGCCCATTCAAAATTCGC
>JBBRPU010000597.1:0-1612 GCA_038227545.1 Candidatus Acidiferrales bacterium | reverse complement strand
GAGTCAGCCAACGGCAGACCGGCGACGAGAGTTCCCAATGGCAAGAACGCCAACCCGACGATGACCGCCACCAGAGCGATCACCCGAGCGACCCGACGCACCTCCCGCTCCAGCGGGCTCTCCTCCACGCCGACACGCTCGGACAGGGCTGCGATCCGGCCAAGCTCGGTGTGCATCCCGGTCGTGAACACCATCGCCTCGGCGTCACGCGCTGCCTACCGGCTTGTGAAGCACGCGTCGAAGCTGAAGAAGACCCGCGCCGACGTGACCGAGCTGTGGGTCAGCACGAAGTGCGGCGAGAGCGACACGACGTCGGGCCTGGCGTCGTGTCCCACGGTCGGCAACCTGATTGATAAGCTGGATCCGCTGGGCGCGACCACCTGCTTTGGGGAAACCTCGGAGCTGACCGGCGCGGAAATCGTCTGCGCCAGCCGCGCCGTCTCTCCGGATGTAAAGGAAAGATTTATGCAGGTCTTCAACGCTTATCAGGAAGTCATTGACCGGTACAAGACCAGCGACCTTTCGGAATCGCAGCCGACCAAAGGAAACATCGCCGGCGGCTTGACCACCATCGAAGAAAAAGCGTTTGGCAATCTGCAAAAAATCGGCCGCAAGACGAAATTCATTGACGTGCTCAAACCCGCGGAAGCGCCCGCGAAAGGGCCGGGGCTGTACTACATGGATACATCCTCGGCAGCGGCAGAATGCGTGACGCTGCAAGCGGCGGCGGGTTTTGTGGTGCACCTGTTTCCCACGGGCCAGGGAAACGTGATCGGGAATCCCATTGAGCCAGTTATCAAACTCACCGCGAACCCGAAAACGGCCCGCACCATGGGAGAGCACATTGATTTGGACGTCTCCGGCATCTTGCGCCGCGAAATGTCTCTGGACGAAGCGGGCGACCGGCTAATTGACATTACCATCCGCACCTGCAACGGGCGCCTGACCTGCGCCGAAGCGCTCGGCCACCGAGAATTCGTAATGACCAAGCTGTATCAAAGCGCCTGACAGTTCAGTACCGCCATCAGCAACCGTTATTTTTGGAGCGGAATCATAATGAAATATTGCCGATTTACTTATAAGGGCACCTCGCGATACGGAGTTGTCGAATCCTCGGGAGACGGGGAACACATCAGTCATCTGCTGGGTATGCCGCCGGAGCAAGTGGGGAAGCTGCAGTCCGTGCCCAAGGAGTCCATCGAGCCGATATTACTTTCGCAAGCCTCGCTGCTCGTTCCGGTGCAGCCTTCTAAAATTGTTTGCATCGGCCGCAACTACCGCGCCCATGCAGCGGAGATGAATCACGAAGTCCCCAAAGAGCCACTCATGTTTTTCAAGCCGCCCTCTTCTCTGCTGGCTCCGGGCGGCGAAATCCGTCGCCCGGAAATTTCTGAGCGTGTTGACTATGAAGGGGAACTCGGCGTGGTGATCGCCAAGCGTTGCCACAAACTGCGTGCCGGCGAAGATGTGCGCCCTTACATCCTGGGTTACACGGCGGTCAATGATATGAGTGCGCGGGACCTGCAGAAAAAAGACAATCAATGGGCGCGCGCAAAGGGGTTTGATACGTTTTGCCCGGTGGGCCCGGTGGTAACGGATGAGATTGATCCCT
>JBBRPU010000596.1:0-1617 GCA_038227545.1 Candidatus Acidiferrales bacterium | reverse complement strand
CGAAGCGCGAATTGATTGAGGGGTTGAACGGCAGCGACTCCGTGGCGGTTTTGAATGCGGATGATGCGCGAGTGGCGGGATTTGCGGCGCACGCGCCGGGAAAAGTTTTGACCTACGGGATGGATACATCGGCGGATTTTCGCGCGGAGGAAATCGAAGAGCGCGGGCCGCTGGGATCATCGTTCGTGTTGGCGGCCAACGGCGAGCGCGTAAAACTGGATGTGGGTTTGCCCGGCAGGCACGTGATTGCCAATGCCCTGGCCGCGTTGGCGGCGGCAAGTGTCTGGGGGATTGGCGCATCCGATGCGCAAAGCGTGTTGAGTACTTTGAAGGCGCCATTTATGCGCGGTGAATTAGTGGAACTGGCCAACGGCGCCGCGGTGATCAATGACAGCTATAACTCGAGTCCCGCAGCGCTGCAGTCCATGACGGCGGTGCTGGCGGCTACCACCGGATACCGACGGCGAATTCTGGCCGCCGGTGAAATGCGCGAGCTGGGGCGGACCTCGGCAGAGTTGCATCGGGAAGCGGGACATTTTGCGGCGCGGCTGGCATCGAAGGCCGGGAAAATTGATTGGGTGATCGGGGTGGCTGGCGATGCCGCGCAAATCGTCGAGGGAGCGATTACCGCGGGCGTCCCCCGCTCGCAGACGAGATTTTTTTCTTCCTCGGAAGAAGCGGCCAAGTTTTTGGAAGACTTTGTGGAGCCGGGCGATGTGCTGCTGGTGAAGGGTTCACGCGGCGTCAAGATGGAGCGCATCGTGGATGCGCTGATGACGCGCTACGCGCCGCGCGGCGGAACGCGCCGGGAAGAGACGCGGCACTAGATGCTCTACTACCTGCTGTTCCACACGCTGCAAAAATATTTCAGTCCGTTGAATGTATTTCGCTACATCACGGTGCGCACGGTGTACGCGAGCCTGACTGGGATGTTTCTGGCGTTCGTGTTCGGGCCGTGGCTGATCCGGCAGCTGCGTGAGTTGCAAATCGGGCAGTACATCCGCGAAGAAGGCCCGCAGGATCACAAGAAAAAAGCGGGGACACCGACGATGGGCGGCGTGCTAATCGTCTTGTCCACCGCGGTGCCGACGCTGTTGTGGGCGGATCTGGGCAACGCATTTGTGTGGCTGGCGCTCTTCGCGCTGCTGGCGTTCGCGGGCATTGGATTTGTGGATGACTACGCCAAAGTTTCGAAGCAACGCAACCTGGGATTGACCAGCGCGAAGAAATTTACCATGCAGATTCTGGTCAGCCTCATATGCGGTATCGCGCTGCTGGTGCTGGCGACGTGGAGCAAGTATTCGACACAGCTGATGATTCCGTTTTTCAAGCGCGTGCATCCGGACCTGGTGATTCATTCCTTGATGGCCACGCCGCACATCTGGCCGATCGCGTTTGTGCCCTTTCTAATTTTTGTTTCACTGGTAATTGCGGGAGCGTCGAACGCCGTGAATCTGACGGATGGACTGGACGGCTTGGCCATCGGGTGCACGGTCATCGCTGCCGGCGCGCTTACGGTGCTTACTTACGTGAGCAGCAATTTTCGGTGGGCGAATTATCTGGAGATTCAGTACATCCCGGGCGTTGGAGAATTGACGGTATTTTGCGGCGCGCTGG
>JBBRPU010000595.1:0-1628 GCA_038227545.1 Candidatus Acidiferrales bacterium | reverse complement strand
CCGCAGCCGCGTTGGACGACGTGCATACCAGTCCCCCGCGCTCGCCGCAGAACGCCTTGATGGCCGCCGCCGAATTCATGTAAGTGATGGGAGTGACGCCTTCGCCGGAAGCGGTGGTCAGGCCGGCATCCACCAGCGCATCCCAGCACTCTTCCACCTGGCCGATCTCGGCCATGTCCGCCATCGAACAGCCGGCGTTGAGGTCGGGCAAAATCACCTGCTGCCCGGGACGCGCCAGCACATCGGCGCTTTCCGCCATGAAATGCACCCCGCAAAACACGATGGTTTCGGCGTTGCTGCGCGCGCCCTCGCGCGCCAGCTTGTAAGAATCGCCGCGAATGTCGGCGAAGCGCATCACTTCGTCGCGCTGGTAGTGGTGGCCCAGGATCAGCACGCGGCTGCCCAGGCGCTCGCGCGCCGCGGCAATGCGCTCGTCCAGCGTGTGGTCGGGCAACACCAGGTAATTTTCCAGGGAGCAGGAAGTTCCCGCGATGGCAGGTTCCAGCGTGTCAACACCAGCGCCGGTAAGAGCAATGTCGATAAGGCTATTCAATTTTTGTTCCGCCTTCAGCCTCGTCCCCGGCTTGCGCCGGAGTCGAAACGGGGATGTTGAAAGCATTTTTAACCGGCTCCAGTAAGTCCACTGCGCGATGTCGCCACCGCTCCCGACTTACGGGGATGTTGAAGCCAGCACGTACAAGTAATTCGATGTCCGCAATCGCCAAAAGATTTAAATTCCGGGGCAAACCGGCAAAATCTTTCAGCCCGGATCACGAGCCGGATCATTATGGCACTTTGCCGCCTCAGGCACAATAAATCAAAATCGGGGAACGCCTTTCATCGAGGTAGTGCGGTACCTGGTTCTAATGATATGACGGGCAGACGCAACGCAAACCGTCTGCATCGTATGGGGCATTTGTCTCTCGAGAGGACACACTTCAAAATCCCCAAAAAAGGTGTAGTCAAACCCGGTATCAAAATGCAAAGTTAAGGGCATTAGGGGGTGCTCAATATCTTCTTCGTTGAGATCCACCTCGTGGATTCCAAGCAGGCGATGAGTCCCGATCACCCAGATTCTCCATGATGGCGTTCCGTTGTACGCCATCAAGCGCCCATGAACAACTCTGCAGCTCCCTGCCAAGTCGCGGCGGGTTTTGCAGGCCAACCGGTTATCCCTCGCGGATACCGCGGTAACCATCGCCACGAGCAACACTGCTTGAATCAAAAATAATTTCATTCAGCCGCCTCGAGCGTTGAAGCCCACACTAAGAGTCGCCCTACCCGCCGATATGCACCATGCTGCGATCGGGCCGCTGAAACCCTGCCTCGCCGATATGATGCCGCGCTTCCTTCTTGGCAATGACCCCGTGGATAAACGCCGCCATCTGCTCATCGCTGGCCCCGCGATGCATCATGCCCGCCAAGTCATGATCGAACAGCGAGAATAGGCAGGTGCGAATCTTGCCATCACTCGTCACGCGCACCCGACTGCACTCCCCGCAAAAAGGGTCTGAAACCGGCGCGATGATTCCGATCTCTCCCTTGCCATCGGCAAAGGTAAATCGCCGCGCGGTTTCGCTGCGCGCGTGCTCGATTTCGCGCAGCGGCATGAACTCCGCCATCCGGGT
>JBBRPU010000594.1:0-1636 GCA_038227545.1 Candidatus Acidiferrales bacterium | reverse complement strand
CGCGCGAAAAAGCTCCGACGACAACCGCCCGTAATCCGAAACCGGATCCTGATAAAAGCCGACCTCTTTGCCGAGTTGCTCCGAATACAGCGCCCAGCCTTCCGAGTATGCATTCAACCCCAGATTGTGCTGCCGAAATTTTGGAAGCCCGGTGAGTTGCTGCTGCACTGAGAGCTGCATGTGGTGACCGGGAACGCCCTCGTGATACGCAACCGCCTCGTCATCCACCAGCGAACGCTCCGCAAAGTGCGAAGTGGCCACCACCACCCGGCCCGGACGCTTGCCGTCGGGCGTGCCGGTTACGTAGTGCGTCGCCGCGGCCGACTGAAATTCCGGGATGGCTTCCACCGTCACCGGCGACTTCGGAAGCACGGTGAAAAGTTGCGGTAACTTCGGTTCCATCTGCGCAATGTAATGCCGAAAATCTTCCAGTATCTGCTCCGCGGACGTAGGAGCATATTTCTTACTCGTCTTCAGCGACGCCCGAAAAGACGCGAGGTCCGCAAAGCCTCTCTTCTTCGCGATGGTCAGCATCTCCGCCTCGATGCGATCTATCTCGCGCAGGCCCAGCTCGTGTATTTCATCGGCGGTCATCCGCGTGGTGGTCCGCCCATAAATGTTGTTTTGATAGCGCTTTTCGCCGTCCGCTAACGATGTAATCGCCAGCGTGGTGCGGCCTGCCGGCGCGTACGTAGTGCGAATAAATTCCGTAAAACTCTTATATGCCGGGATCACTTCCTTGTTAACCGCATCAGTGATCTGCTCCGTCAGCCGCTTCTGGTCCTGTGTTGAAATATCTGCCGGATATTTCTTCGTCGGCAACAAAAACGGATTGGCGTCAATAATTCCCTGGCACTGCGCGGGAATTTTCTCCGCCAGAAATTTCACCGGCATCAATTTGTCCTTCATCCCAGCGCGCAGAACCTCGATGGTTTGCGCCAGCGCGAGCGGAATCTGATGCAGTCGCGCGATGTAGTCCTCGTAATGCTTCATAGAATCCAGCGGCGCCGCCAGCGGCAGATCCGCCAGCTTGGTATGGATGCCGTTCTGCTGATTGATAGGCATCTCATATTCTTTGAGATCGAAGTCCGCGATGCGCTGCTGCAGTACGCGCATGAACAGGTCGTGAGAAACCTCATCTTGATCGGAAAAGTCCGCGGTGGGGATAGCTTTCATCCGCCCAAGAAACGCTTCATCCGTCCTATGTCGCTGCGCCAATGCGTCCAGCGAATAATCATCCAGCTTGTCGTTGTAGCGATAATCGCCAAACGCCGTCGCCCGTTCCGGCAAAAAGCGCAGATCCGATTCGTACTGCTCCTCGAAAATATTCTTCTGCGCGGCCAGCCGTTCAGCGACAGGCTTCGAACCCTGCGCTGCTGCCGAGCTCGCGATTACCGCCATGATAAAAATCAGCCTTGCGAGATGACGCATGGTCATGAGCATCGCTCCAGGAAACAGGTGCGCAAATCAAATGGTTGTGAAACGGATAGCCGGCAAAAGTGCCGCCAAAGTTAGGGCCACTATTTCTTGGCTCGGGGCGCTTTCTTCGACACGCGAAACGCGGGAACCTGCCCTCCGCCGCTGGTCACGTTGGCTAAACCGGTGGCGCTCAGACGCGTCAGATACCCACTCAATT
>JBBRPU010000593.1:0-1648 GCA_038227545.1 Candidatus Acidiferrales bacterium | reverse complement strand
CTCATGGCCAGAGGATTTCCCGCCAGTGTACCGGCCTGGTAGACGGGGCCCAGCGGGGCGACATTGTTCATCAATTCTGCGCGGCCGCCGTACGCGGCGACGGGGACACCGCCGCCGATGATTTTGCCAAAAGTGGTGAGGTCCGCCTCGATGCCCATTAATTGCTGAACGGAGCCATAGTGAAGGCGGAAGCCGGTGATGACTTCATCCACGATGAGAAGCGCGCCGTTTTTTCGCGAAATATCACGGAGGCCGGCGAGGAACCCGTGAGCGGGGAGGACGACGCCCATATTTGCGGCAACAGGTTCCACGATGACGGCGGCGATTTTGTCTTTGTGCTGGGCGAAAATTTGTTCGACGGCCTGCAGATCATTGTAGGGCGCGTTCAGAGTCAATGCCGCGAGCGCCGGGGGGACGCCGGGACATTCGGCGATGCCGAGGGTGGCGAGACCGGAGCCGGCCTGAGACAAAAAGCTGTCGGAATGGCCGTGGTAGTTGCCTTCAAACTTCAAGAGCAAATCTCTTTTGGAGGCGCCACGCGCGAGACGCAGAGCGCTCATGGTGGCTTCAGTGCCGCTGGAAACGAAACGAATTTTCTCGATGGAAGGAATGGCGCGGGTGATGAGCGTGGCTAGCTCTACTTCGAGCTCGGTGGTGGCTCCGAAACTGGTGCCCTTGCGGGCCTGTTCGGCGATGGCGGCAGTGACCGCCGGATGCGCGTGGCCGAGCAGCATGGCGCCCCAGGAGCAGACGTAATCAAGCAGTTCGTTGCCGTCAGCGTCATACAGGAATTGGCCCTGGCCGCGCTCGACGATGAAGGGCTCGCCGCCCACAGAGCGAAAAGCGCGGACCGGACTGTTCACGCCGCCGACGAGTAATTGTTTAGCGCGCTTGAAGATTTCGCGCGAGCGAACGGTTTCGCGTTTCGACCTGGATGTTGACTGGGCGGGGACCTTTGCAGAGCTCACAGATTAATTATGCCTCGAGCCATCGCGCGGCGTCTTTGGCGTGGTAGGTCAAAATAATTTCGGCGCCGGCGCGCTGGATGCTGGTTAGGATTTCCATCACTACGCGCTGTTCGTCGAGCCAGCCTTTTTGTGCCGCGGCTTTTACCATCGCGTATTCGCCGCTGACATTGTAGGCGGCCACGGGAACATCAAATTCGTCGCGCACACGGCGGATGATATCGAGATAGGAGAGCGCAGGCTTGACCATCACCATATCGGCGCCTTCTTCCAGATCGAGCTCGACTTCACGCAGGGCTTCGCGGGCGTTGGCGGGATCCATCTGGTAGCCGCGGCGGTCGCCAAATTGCGGAGTAGATTGGGCGGCTTCACGGAAGGGTCCGTAGAAGGCGGAGGAATATTTGGCGGCGTACGCGAGGATGGAAATATTTTCGAATTTGTGTTCGTCGAGGGCTTCGCGGATGACGCCGACGCGACCATCCATCATGTCGGAAGGCGCAATGATGTCAGCACCGGCGCGGGCGTGAGAGACGGCTTGCTGCGCGAGAACTTCAAGCGTAGGGTCGTTGGCAACTTCGCCATTCTCGATGACGCCGCAGTGGCCGTGGTCGGTGTATTCGCAGAGGCAAACATCGGTGATTACCAGCAATTTCAATTTCGCTTTGCGAATACCTTCGATGGCG
>JBBRPU010000592.1:0-1649 GCA_038227545.1 Candidatus Acidiferrales bacterium | reverse complement strand
TTCGTGCCGACTCCGGCGCAGGTGGCCCTGGCGGAGCAGGAAGCCCTGGCGAATCCCGCCATTATCCCCAACGGCTTGAACCCCGCGCTGGTGCAAATTCTGCAAACGTATATGCCCACTACGCCCAATGCGGACAACACTCTACCCGTCAGCATCAGCGATAAAAACGATAACGACAACTTCATCGCCAGGGTGGATCACCAGATTAATTCAGTGCACTCGATTTCCGCTCGCTACGCCTTCGGCCGCGACTCGCAGATTTTTCCGCTCGGTTCACTCGGCGGATTTGGCAGCGGCTCGCGAGTCGGCGCATTCGCGCAGCGCTCGCCCACACGCGTGCAGGTCGCCTCTGCAAGCTGGCTGTCCATCCTGAATTCCAATCACGTCAATGAAGTGCGCTTCGGATACTCGCGCTTCCGCAACAAGTTCGGCTCGCTGGACGACAACGTGGATCCGAATGCGGCTTTCGGGCTCAACACCGGAACCGGAAAATTGGGTTTGCCGGAGTTTGATTTCAACGGAGCCATCGAAAATCTGGGCGCCACCATTTTTGGCGTCGCGCGCGGGCGCGTCAGCCAAACCTATCAGCTCCTCGACAATTTCACCTGGACGCACGGCCGCCACACTTCCAAATTCGGCGCCGAATACCGCCGTGCCCAGGTGGATTTCTCCAACGATAATTTCGCGCGCGGCCTGCTTTCCTTTGACAATACGCCGCCGCCCGTCACGCTCCCCGGCGCCGATGACGTCACCAACACGCTCGCCAATTATTTCCTCGGCAACGGATTTGCCCTCGCGGAAACCGGCAACACCGCGCGGAACGTGCGCTCCAATGGCATGAGCTTTTTCGCGCAGGACGATATTCGCCTGCGCCCACATTTCACCCTCAACCTCGGCTTACGCTGGGAATATTTCGGCCCCGTCAGCGAAACCCACAACCTCATGTCCAATTTACTGGACCCCACCGGTTTGTTGGTGATGGTCGGCACCTCGCAACTTCCCCGCGCCTACAATCGCGATCTGAATAATTTTGCGCCGCGCATCGGTTTTGCCTGGAGCGTCCGCCCGCACACCGTGGTGCGCGCCGCCTATGGCGTGTACTACGACTACATTCCGCTGCATCTCGCGCAAGCCAATTTCACCAATTCCGCAGGCATCGGCGCAAATCCTGTCGGTCCGCAAGCCATCCTGCCGCTGGATTTTAATCAGGGTGCCTATAACGGCACCGCTCCCAATGCGCCAATCTTTACTCTGCCGGCCGGACCGCCCGTGCAGCCCAGCATCTTCATCACCGACCACAATCTGCGCACGCCCTACGTGCAAACCTGGAATCTGAATGTGCAGCAGGAACTCGGCGGCTACTTCAGTTTGGAAGCGGGCTACGTCGGCAGCAAAGGCACCAAGCTGGTTCGGCTCTACGACCTGAATCAAAACGGCATCAACGCAAACTATTCCACCATTGATGTTCTTTCCACCGGCACCGCTTCCACCTATCACGCCGGGCAGCTCACCGCGCGTTTCCAAAGCTGGCACCGCGTCTCGGGATTTTCCACCTACACCTGGTCCAAGTCGCTCGACGGCGCTTCCGACGGCATAGATTTTAATTTTGCGGGCGCGGCTTTTCCGCAGGATTCCTTTAACCTGCCCGC
>JBBRPU010000591.1:0-1651 GCA_038227545.1 Candidatus Acidiferrales bacterium | reverse complement strand
GCTGGCCGTGTCGCTGGTGGATAAGGAGCTTATGCAGCTATTGTAGGGCCAGGCCGGGAGGCGCGGTAACGTAGTGTTTTCAGAAGTAACAAATGGGGCAGGTAATCGCAATCGACGGACCGGCGGGCGCAGGCAAAAGCACAATTGCCAGGCGGCTGGCGAACCGTTTGGGGTATACCTATATCGATACCGGAGCCATGTACCGCAGCGTGGCACTGGCAGCGGTGCGGCGCGGCGTCAATCTCACCGATGGCACGGGCCTCACACACCTGGCCGAAGGGGTGCGGATTGAACTGGTGCCGCCGAATCTGGTACGGCTGGATGGCGAAGATGTGACCGACGCGATCCGGGCAACCGATGTGACGGCGGGAGCCTCCGTAGTGGCAGCGGTGCCGGGCGTAAGACGCGCGATGGTGGAACTGCAGCGCGCGCTGGCGCGGAATTCGAACGTAGTCATGGAAGGGCGGGACATCGGGACGGTGGTTTTCCCCGAGGCTTCCGTCAAAGTATTTCTGGATGCCAATTCCGGGGAGCGCGTGCGGCGACGGTCCGGAGAGAAGCCGGAGGTGCCCGCCGAACAACTGGCTGCGCAGATTGCGGAGCGCGATGCGCGCGACCGCGACCGGGAAAATTCCCCGCTGGCTCCGGCAGCAGACGCCCATTACCTGGATTCCACGGGTTTGAGCCTGGAACAGGTCGAAGAAGAAATATTGAGGCTGATTGATGCGTTGAGGAAGGTAGAACAGGCTTGAAGAATCTGCTGGTGATGAAGTTTGGCGGAACCAGCGTTGGCTCTGCCGCGCGAATAAAGGCGTCGGCGGCGCTGGTAGCGGCGGAAGCGGCAAAATGGCCAGTGGTGGCGGTGGTCTCGGCGATGTCGAAAATCACCGATTTGCTGCTGGAAATCACGCGCTACGCCGAGGCGGCGGATGATGCCGGCATGCAGCGCGGCGTGGACCAACTGCGCGCGCGCCATCTGGAGACTATCGCGGAATTGCTGCCGGAAGCGGACCGGTTGCCGGTGATCGCGGCCGTGGAAGAACTGCTGACGGAGTTCCAGCGCATCACCAGCGGGATGCGAATGCTGGGCCAGCGGCCACCGCGCGCAGTGGATGAAGCCATCGCGATTGGAGAGCGACTATCGATTCTCCTTGTGGCGGCTTATTTACGCACCCAGGGCGTTGCCGCTACGCCGGTAAATGCGGCGGAACTGATTGTCACCGACGCGGTGTTCAACAACGCTTCGCCACTGATGGCGGCGACAGCGGATAAGTCGCAAGCGCGGCTCGGTGCCATGCTGCGGGCCGGGCAAGTGCCAGTGGTTACCGGCTTCAACGGCGCGACGGTGGACGGAAGGCCAACGACCCTGGGCCGCGGCGGGTCTGATTTTTCTGCGTCCATTCTGGCGGCGGCGCTGGATGCCGCGGAACTGTGGATCTGGACGGATGTGGATGGCATTATGACCGCCGATCCCCGTCTGGTGCCGAACGCGAAGGTTCTGGCGGAGATCACCTACAGCGAGGCGGCCGAACTTGCCTATGCGGGCGCCAAGGTGCTGCACCCGCGAACCCTGGCACCGCTTGTGGAGCGAAAGATTCCGGTGTGGAGCAAGAACAGTTTTGCGCCCTCCAGGCCGGGCACGCGAATAGTG
>JBBRPU010000590.1:0-1666 GCA_038227545.1 Candidatus Acidiferrales bacterium | reverse complement strand
CGGCCAGCGCGCGCCGAGACGGTCTTGCGCCAGGATGAAAATTCCCGCGAGCACCACGAAAAAACCCGCCAGGTGATGATTGAATTCGCTCTCGCGTTTATCCGCCGCCATTTTTTCGGGAGAAGGCTCGTTTGCTGGCATGTCCATGTTCATGCCTTCGTGGCCTTCGTGCATGGAATGATCCTGGGCGCGCACGCGCTGAGGAACCGTGCACAACGCTAGGACCATAAGAATAGGCACTATGCCCGCGATGCTGAGAGCTCGCCACATTTTTCGATACGAATTCACCGTTAGCTCCAATAGAAAATCATTCAGGACAAAGTTTCGCGCATTCTGGTGTGGAAAGCCAATAAGCGGCGGCGGTGGCAAGCCGCACGTGAAGCTTCAGGAGAATCCAGGGTTGAGATTTTTGCGTAACAATCTGGAAGCTAAAGCAGAGATTGACGCTCTGGCAGGCGGGCTATACGATGGCTGCTATTGAGCAGGAGGAAATGTGGCCAAGAAAACAAAACTCACCAAGGTAGCGGTAAGTATCGGAACGGCTGCGGGCGCCGCAGACCGCGTCGCGCATCGCACTGCACGGCAGGTCGCCACTGCCGGATCGGCGGTCAAAGACGAACTCGCCGATATCGCCAAGCAGATTGATGGTCTCAAGAAGCAGTTACTGAAGACCAGCAAGCGACTACAACGCGCTTTGAAGTAACTGGGTTTCTTCACGCTCTCCATAGTTAGCGCAGGCTGAACTCTAAAAACGCCAAGGGGACCCTGGCATTATATTTTCCTGTTTCTCGCCATCCAGACGCTGCCCTTCCCCCAGTAACTCTGTAATACAAAGTACTTGACACACACAACTACTTTAACTAATACTTCTCCCGCGCCTACGGAGGCCGCACCTCATGTTCAAGAGAATTGCCGCCATCACGGGTATCTTTGCTTGCGCCTGCGTGGCCTGGGTCGTGCTCGGATCCACCATCTTCTACCGCACGGAAAATTCCGGATCGGCTTTGAGCGGGCGGGTGACCTCCACTTGGGGCGCGCCGCAAGAGCAGAGGCCGCCATCCATCGCCTATCACTGGCAAGAAGAGAAAACCGTCACGGCGGAAGAGAACGGCAAAACCGTGAAGCGCCTCGAAAAAGTCACCATGAGCGCACCCGCAGCAATCGAATCCAGTCGCATCGTGGCCGACCTGCGTCTGGATTACCGGCAAAAGGGCTTGCTGTGGTTCAGCACTTACGGAGTGAAGTTTGATGGCTCGTACACATTTCACAACCCCAGCGCGAAGGTGGAAACTTTTGTTTTTACGCTGCCGTTCCCGGCGCAACAGGCTCTGTATGACAACGTGGAAATTTCGCTCGACGGACAACCATTGCCGCTGACCTTCAGCGGCACCACGGCTACAGCGCAATCCACCATTGCCACGGACAGCACGCACGTGCTGCGAACAGCCTATCGTTCACAAGGACTGGAAAGCTGGAGGTATAACATCTCCAACCGGACTCCCGAGGGCAACTCGACGGTATCCCAGGCGCGTGATTTCGATTTGCTGGTGCGCACGGATTTTTCGGGATTCGATTTCCCGGAGAACGCCATTTCACCGACAGAAAAACGCCGCACCGCGAGCGGCTGGGAGCTCCAGTGGAAATATCAAAACCTGGTGTCCGGGTT
>JBBRPU010000589.1:0-1668 GCA_038227545.1 Candidatus Acidiferrales bacterium | reverse complement strand
CAGGCGCGCGCTGGAGTTGGAGCTAGAACGTGCGGTTTGGCTGGTGATAAAAACGCACTCCTGCCACGTGCTCTACGATTAGTTGTGCGTCGGCGCTTGTTCATTGCCAAAGACAGAAGCAGATTCCTCACCCGCCCGGGAAAGGCGGCGGGTTCGGAATGACATCTTTCACGTGTTTTGTGGATTACGTGGTTCGCTGGCAAGAAATCAGGGTTATGGTTTGGGAGTTGCGGAGCGAGCGGGCGCGCCGGTTGAAAATCTGACCTCATCGGCTTCTAGGTCATCGCCCTTAGGAGTGGCGTGGACCACCACGTTTTCGCCGACCGCAAGGTCTGAGAGCACGGCGGGTGTGTCCACGGTGTTGACGCGCTTGATGTACGCGGTGGAGGACACCAGCTTCACTTCCACAGATTTGCCGTCGCGGGTTTTGATGGTGACGGATGCGGCTTCGAGTTTTTCAATGGTGCCGATCACGTGCTTTTTGTCGCCGTGAGCGGACGCCACGACCGCAAGGAATGCGAACGTCATTAACAAGGCGAAGAATTTGTGCTTCATGAATCCTCCAGGGGGCGACAAAAGCAAGAATACATTATTGGTGCGGATTTTGTGTTTCGGGTTTCTTCGCCGGTTGCGGACCGTTCAGGAATTCGTCTTCCTGCTTATCTTCTTCCCGGTCGGCGGGGCTTTTGGGATTGTTGCGCGACATTTCCAGGCGCTCTTCGGTGGTCAGTTGCGGGAGGTGACGGATGAAGTGGACCAGTTTCCACGATTCTTCCGGCATGCGATGGTCGGAAAATGACGGCATACCTGTAAAACGCACGCCATTCTCGATAATCCAAAAAAGTTCGCCGTCGGAGCGACTCTGTGTATCGGACCTGCGCAAGTCCGGCGGCTTGGGATACATCCCGCGGCCAAAAAGCGTATCTCCCGCGCCGTCGTTGCCGTGGCACCCCGCACAATGGTCGGCGAAATGTAGACGCGCCTCTTTAAGATTTTCAGTGGTATTGACGATCGGGTTGGGCGTCGCTCGAGCACCGGCGGGAATCGAAAGATGCCAAAGGTTGCGCGCGATGGATTCTTCCAGCCAGGTGGGATTGGAGCGAGCGCTGAGGCCATTGTGCAGAATGGAAGCGGCCACCGCGACTAGCAGGCCGACGACGGCGACGACGATCAGAAGCAGCGCGGAGCCACGTTTCATTTGTGCTATTCGGATAGTAAATGACGAGGGCCGGCATTGCCAGTTGCCAGCGCGGTCGTTTTCGAAGCTCGCGGCCGCAACTCTAGATCAACTCTGCCCCGGTGTGCGCCTGGATTTCCTGCTTCGTCCAGCCGGGAGCCATCTCGCGCAGAACCAAGCCTTGCGACTGTACGTCAATCACGGCTAAATCCGTGACGATTACGTCCACGCAGGCCAGGCCGGTAAGCGGATAGGTGCATTGCTTGACGATTTTTGGCGCGCCATCTTTACTGGTATGCTCCATGCAGACGATCAGAACTTTGGCGCCGGCGGCAATATCCATCGCGCCCCCAATTCCACCGGAGCCGCGGGCGCCGGGAATTTTCCAATTGGCGAGATCACCTTTCTCGGAAACCTGAAAGCCGCCGAGCACGGCCACATCGAGGTGACCGCCGCGGGTCATCAAGTGCGCATCGGCCTGGTGGAAAAAT
>JBBRPU010000588.1:0-1676 GCA_038227545.1 Candidatus Acidiferrales bacterium | reverse complement strand
TTGGCGCTCAAATAACTGTACGGTTCGCCGGGCAGCATGAACACGGTTTCGAGGCGTGGCTCCAGCTTGCGATTCATGAGGGCCATCTGCAATTCGTATTCGTAGTCGGAGACGGCGCGAATGCCGCGGAGGATTACGCCGGCTCCGCGCTTGCGGGCGTAGTCCACGAGCAGGCCTTTGAAGACGTCAACTTCCACACCGGGCCATTGTTTGGTGACTTCGCGAAGCATTTCGACTCGCTCGGGGACGGTGAAGAGCGGCTGCTTGTCCACGTTTTGCAGTACGGCGACGATTACCAGGTCGAACATTTTATCGCCGCGCTCGATGAGGTCGAGGTGGCCGTTGGTGACGGGGTCAAACGAGCCCGGATAAATGGCGACGGACGTTTTCATTTTGTGTTCACGGGAGCCGGAGAATGCAATTATTCTAACTCAGCCGTGATTTGCGGGACAGGCAAAGGTGGGCGCGGCCGTAAACCTGGGAGTCAAGAGCAGGTGGCTGTGCTGGAACATTTACAAAATCCCCAGACGCAGAGGCGGCGTCTGGGGCACCCTGAACCTGGTTTGCTGATGGCGGGATTCAGTCTGGCATTCATTGAAATGAGGGTGGCTATGACGAGCGGGCAGAGACGATTGCTTATGGTTTGCGTCGTGATGATCTTGTGCGGGACAGTGATTTTGCCAAGTTTGCGAGGGCAACAGATGCAAGTGCTGAATTTGATGCCAATGCCAGCGAGCGTGAAAGCTGAGAGCGGGGCGTTGAAGGTGGATGCCAAGTTCACCGTGGCGCTGGCGGGGCGCACTGACGCGCGTTTGACGGGCGCAGCGGAACGATTTGCTGAACGGCTCGCGCGCCAGACCGGATTGCTGATCGCCACTAAACCGGTGAAGGGTGAGAAGGCTACGCTGGTGGTGCGCACCGAGCGCGACAGCAAAGCTATTCAGGAAGTGGGGGAGGATGAGGCGTACTCGTTGGAGGTGACGTCCGCCGGCGCGACGATTACTGCGCAGAACGATCTGGGCGCGATGCATGGACTGCAAACTTTTCTGCAACTGGTGACGGTTTCACCGGACGGGTTCGCGGTGCCGGCGGTGAACGTAAAGGATACGCCGCGCTTTCCGTGGCGAGGTTTGATGATCGACTCCGGCCGGCATTTCATTCCTGTAGAGGTTTTGCGCCGGAATATTGACGGCATGGAAGCGGTGAAGATGAATGTGCTGCACTGGCATCTTTCGGAAAACCAGGGCTTCCGGGTGGAGAGCAAGAAATTTCCTAAGCTGCATGAGATGGGATCGGATGGACTCTTCTACACCCAGGAAGAAATACGCGGACTGGTTGCGTACGCGCGCGAGCGGGGAATTCGCGTGGTGCCGGAGTTTGATATGCCGGGGCACAGCACGGCGTGGTTTGTGGGGCATCCGGAACTGGCGAGCGGGCCGGGGCCTTACGAGATAGACCGGAAGTGGGGTGTGCTGGATCCGGCGATGGATCCTACCAACGAGAAAGTTTACAAATTTCTGGACGAGTTCATTGGAGAGATGGCGAAACTTTTTCCTGACCACTTTTTCCACGTGGGCGGCGATGAAGTAAACGGAAAAGAGTGGGACGCCAATGCGAAAATTCAGGAATTTATTCGTGCGCACGATTTGAAAGGCAATGCGGGGTTGCAGCTTTAT
>JBBRPU010000587.1:0-1677 GCA_038227545.1 Candidatus Acidiferrales bacterium | reverse complement strand
CGAAAAAACAGTCGCGGTCGTCAGAAATAACGGCACCGCTATTAAAAACAGAACTTTTCTCATTTCCCTTCCCTCTTAAGACGTTAGCGATAAATTCAACACTTGTTGCAACTAGCCTTTGGCACCGGCATTCAACTCCCGGCTGACGCGTTCAACTTCCGTCATCAGCCGCAAAGTATTCTCACCCAGAATTTTCTTTACGTCACTCTCCGAATACCCTTTTTGCAGCAACGCTTCCGTGATGAACGGCAACTTGGTGGCGTCTTCCATGCCATACGGCATGTTGGCGCCATCAAAATCGGAGCCCAGACCCACGTGATCCGCTCCCGCAACTTTCACGGCATGGTCAATATGCTCGATGATTTTTGCGTAACCCACGCGCGGCAGTTTGCCCTGCTCCACGGCTTCACGCGTCAGGCGGTCGCCTTCCAGAAGCTGGCAGGCTTCGCTGTTGCCGCATTTTTTGTTCACCTGTTCTTCGATGGCGGCGTTGATTTTGGGGTCGGCTTTTTCCGCGTTGCGAAATTCTTGGCTCAGAAATCCCACGTGGTAGTTGATTTGCACCACGCCGCCTTTTGCGGCCAGCGCGCGCATCATCTCGTCGGTCATGTTTCGCGGCGCGTCGCAAATCGCCCGGCAGGAAGAGTGCGAAGCGAGCAGCGGCGCTTTGCTCACGGCCAGCACGTCCGCAAAAGTTTTGTCGCTCACGTGTGAAATGTCCACCATCATTCCCAGGCGATTCATTTCCCGCACCACATCTTTTCCAAACTCGCTCAGGCCGTTGTGGGCCGGCTTGTCGGTGGACGAATCCGCCCACTCAGTGTTGCCGCTGTGTGTGAGCGTCATGTAACGCACTCCCAGAGCGGCGTAGCTTCTCAGCACCGCGAGGTCGCTGTTGATCATGTGCCCCCCTTCAACGCCGATGAGAGCCGCGATTTGCCCTTTTTTGTGCGCCTCACGAATTTCCGCCGCCGTGGACACCAGAATAATGTCGCGCGGATGCTTCCGCACCTGCTCGCGCACCGCGTCAATCTGCTCCAGCGCGCGATCCACTGCCTCCGGGCCGGTAACTTTGCTGGGAATCCACACCGAAAAGAAAATCGCGCCCAGCCCGCCTTCTTTCATGCGCGGGATATCTATGCTGCCGTTGGCGGCGCGCTCGCCGATATCAAATTTTGCGTCCAGAAAACGCTGCGTGGTGTCGTCATGCGTGTCCACCACGATGGAAGAGAAATGCAGCTTGCGAGCCTTGTCGGAAATCGTCGCGGACGAGAGCGCCAAACCCGCCACCAACAGCAAGGATATCGAGCCGAAAGCAAACACCAGTACGCGCGTCATCTATTCTCCCCAAAATGCGGTGACGGCCAGATTGTAAACGCAAATGAAGGGTTCGATGAGAAAACTATGCAACGTGCTACGCGAAAGCACTGTGCTTCTGTGAAAGGTCAGCCCGCCAGCCAACCGAAAAGCGATTGTTTCCAGGCTTCGCGATTTATTTCCGCAAGCGATTCCGTCAGCGGAATGCCCTTAGGGCACGCTGCTACACAGTTTTGCGCATTCGCGCAATCCTCGATGCCGCCATTGCCCATCACTGCGGCCAGCCGTTCCTTCGCATGCATTTTCCCCGTGGGATGCATATTGAACAAGCGCTCCTGACTGAAAATTGCCGCGCCCATG
>JBBRPU010000586.1:0-1679 GCA_038227545.1 Candidatus Acidiferrales bacterium | reverse complement strand
GCGAGCCGATAACTCTTGAAGGGGGAATCTTCAGGAGAGATGAGATGCCAAGTCGCGAGGAGTTGCGCCGGAAGTTCCGCCAGATGGCCGATGCCGCCTTTGATGCGATGTTTGATGACGATCAGCAGGATCAGCTCATCACGCTGACCCAGCGCGAAGACCGCATTTTGGACACCGGCGCCGAAATGCAGGCGTGGATTTTAGAGGAACATCTGAAAGCCGATCCGCTCGCGGACCCCGCCGAGGCCGATGCGTTGCGCTGCCCCAAATGTCGCGGCATGGGCGTGCGCGACGATGATCGCGAAGCCGTTCCGCGTCATTTGCAAACACGCGCCGGCAAGCAGGAATTCAAACGATGGAAGTACCGCTGCCCAAAATGCAAGACGGTCTTTTTCCCCCTTGGACGTTAAGCTCGGACTCGGCCCGGAAAACATCAGCCCGGTGTTGTTGCGGAAAGTCGTGCGGCACGGGGGCAAAGACCCGTTTCAAGAAGCCAGCGAGGACCTCAAGGAAGACCTCGGACTCGCCATCAGCGCCAAGCAGGTTCAGCGCCTGACCGAACGCGTCGGCGCGGAATGGAAGGCGCAGCGCGACCAGCAGGTCGAGTTATTCAAGCAAGGCAAACTGCCGCGTCTTCATGCGCATGCGCCGCATGTGGCGGTGGTGATGAACGACGACGGGCGCGTCCTGACCCGCGCTGAAAACAAGCCGCCGGGCGTGCATGAACCGGGATGGAAAGGCCCCAAATACGGCTGCTGTCTGACGCTGAATTCCAAACAGCATCCGAGCGATCCGCAGCCCGAGCCGCCGTCGAAATATCTCGACAAACAGCGCGTGCCGAAGCTGGTGCGCGAAGTCCAGAGCCGCGCCGGAATCGCGGCAAAACCCGAATCCGCGCCGGCGAAAAAAGCGCGCTCTAAAAAGCACCTGCGCCAACGAGGGCCGCAGCGCCTGGTGCGGACGGTGGTGGCATCGATGTGCGGCGCGGAAGAGTTCGGCTACATCCTGGCAGCGGAAGCGTATGCGCGCGGCTTTGATCTGGCCCAGCGTAAAGCGTATGTCGCTGACGGCCTGCCCTTCAACTGGAAAATCTGGGCCGACCATTTCCGGGCATCGGGCTTCGTGCCGATTCTGGATTTTCTGCATCTGCTGACATACATCTACGCGGCGGCGCAGGCGGCGGGAGTGGGCGCGCAGCGGCAGTGGGCGCGCTACGAAAAGTGGTTGGGCTGGGCCTGGGGCGGCGAGCGCGAGAAACTGTGGGCGGCGCTGCAGTCGGAATCGGCGCGCGCGGGCGCGCCACCGAAAGACGCGCCCGAGCACGACCCCCGCGTGATCCTGGCGGGCGCCGCCCGGTACGTGGAAAACAATCTGACGCGCATGGATTATCCGCGCTATCGCAAACTGGGCCTGCCGATCAGCAGCGCGCCGATGGAATCGGTGGTGAAGCAATTCAACCGGCGGATCAAAGGCACGGAAAAGTTCTGGTTGAAAGAGGGCGCGGAAGACGTGCTGCAAGTGCGCGCGGCGTACCTGAGCGAAGACGACCGAGTCCAACGCTATTGGTCCATGCCTCGCCCACACTACCGCGCAGTTGGGCGCAACCGCCTGTGTCTGGTGGCATAGATTTTAATCCGGATTACGGTCATGAACCCTTTCTCTGTTGGCCGACAGTCGTG
>JBBRPU010000585.1:0-1683 GCA_038227545.1 Candidatus Acidiferrales bacterium | reverse complement strand
CTCCGGAGTGCTTGAGTGCGTATGGCATTCGCAGGAGTCCTCGAATAAGATGCTGCACAGTGAGAGGAGTTCCATGAGTGCCGCAGATAAATACGACGCGATGGTGATTGGTTCGGGGCAAGGCGGAAATCCATTGTGCGCGGCGCTCGCCGGGGCAGGAATGCGAACCGCGTTGATCGAACGCGAACACGTTGGGGGCACATGCATAAACGAAGGATGCACACCGACGAAAACGATGGTTGCCAGCGGCCGGGTCGCTTACCTGGCGCGCCGCGGTGCAGACTACGGCGTGGAAATCGGAAATTTTAGCGTCAACCTGGAGCGGGTAAGAAAACGCAAGCGCGATATTGTGGATAGCTTTAGAAATGGCAGTCAGGCCAAGCTGGAAAAAACCGAAAAGCTCGATTTGATTTTTGGCGAGGCCAGTTTCAGTGGACCGAAGTCTGTCATTGTTAAAATGAAAGATGGCTCGCGACGTGCCATCGCCGCCGAAAACATTTTTATCAATGCGGGATGCCGCCCGGCGATTCCCAAGGTCGAGGGCCTGGCCGATATTCCCTACCTGAACAGCACCTCGATCATGGAGCTCGAGCGAGTTCCGGAACATTTGCTCGTTCTGGGCGGCGGGTACATCGGCCTGGAATTTGGACAGCTGTTTCGCCGATTTGGCAGCCGCGTGACCATTGTTCAATCGGGCGTGCAGCTGCTCGCCGGCGAGGATGCCGACGTTGCGGAAGAGATCGCTTCGATCCTGAAACAAGAGGGGATCGAGGTTTTGTTGAACTGCAAAGCGCAGCGCGCCGGAAAAACTGGAGAGGAAATCGCGCTTACCGTTCGCGACAGCGCCGGAATCTGCACGCTGCAGGGCTCACAGCTGCTGGTGGCGACGGGCAGGCCGCCGAACACGGAAGCCCTGAATCTCTCGGCCGCCAATATTGAGACGAATGAGCGCGGGTTCATCAAAGTAAATTCGAAGTTGGAAACCAGCGCGCCGGGAATCTATGCGCTGGGAGACATCAATGGCGGACCCGCCTTCACACACGTGTCGTACGACGATTTCCGCATCCTGCGCACCAATGTGATTGAAAAAGGCAATGCCACTACGGAAGGCCGGCTGATTCCCTACACAGTATTTATTGATCCGCAATTGGGCCGCGTTGGGCTCAGCGAACAACAAGCTCGCAAACAAAATAAGAAGTTTCGCGTCGCTAAGATGCCCATGTCTTCGGTGGCGCGCGCGCTGGAAGTGGACGAAACGCGCGGTTTCATGAAAGCCATCGTGGATTCTGAAACGAATCAGATATGAGGCGCAACGGTCCTGGGCCTTGAGGGCGGCGAGATCATGTCCATGCTGGAAATCGCCATGATGGGCAAGCTGCCCTACACCGCGCTGCAGAACGCCATCTTCGCCCATCCCACGCTAGCCGAATCCCTGAATAATCTCTTCAACCATTTCGTCGAGTAACAATGCGCAGTATGGCTATTGCAGAGCATCCGTGGGAATCAGCTCGTAGCTGACGAAGGCTAGGTGTTGGCTGTCGGGCGACCAGGAGGGCACGTTGATGGTGCCTTGGCCGCCGAAGAGTTTGGAGATGATTTCGATTTTCGCGTCAGTGCGATCCTCTTTCTGCGGCAGGATGCGCAGCATCACGTCTTTGTTTTCGGGGTGGCCTTCGACTTCCT
>JBBRPU010000584.1:0-1694 GCA_038227545.1 Candidatus Acidiferrales bacterium | reverse complement strand
GGCAACGACGCGGCACGGCTTTTCTACGTCATGCGCAGCAACGACCAGCATCTTGACTTCGATATGGAGCTCGCCACCGCCCGCTCGAACGATAACCCGGTGTACTACATTCAGTACGCGCACGCCCGCGTCGCCAGCGTGATGCGGCAACTCCAGGAGCGCGGGCTTGCCCACGACGCCAAGCACGGGCTAGCGTGCTTGGGCAAGCTGGTCGAGCCGCAAGAACTGGAACTGATCAAGCGCGTATGCGCATATCCCGAAATCGTGAAGCAATGCGCGGCGCAGCGCGCGCCGCACACCCTGGTGCACTACCTGCGGGACCTGGCGAACGATTTTCACGCGAATTACAGCGCGCACCAATTCATCGTCGAAGATTCCGGTCTGCGCGACGCTCGTCTGGATCTCGCTCTGGCGACGCAAACAGTCATCCGTAACGGCCTCGGATTATTGGGCGTATCCGCTCCCGAAACCATGTAGTGCACACCCATGGCACGCGACTACAAATCTAAGCGCCGCAGGCCCACGGGCTTTTCGGGATGGATGGGTGTGCTGTGCGGACTGGGCGTGGGCCTCGCCGTTGCGGGCATTGTGTACATCAAGGATCATCGGCCGGACGCGCCCATCGCCAGAAGCGGCAAATCCGATAAGAGGAAATTGCACGGCAACGAATTTCCCGATGCCGAAAGCCAGGATCCAGGCGCGGACGAGACTGCAAAATCGTACGACTTCTACGACATGCTGCCGAAATTCGAAATGGTGGTCCCGGAGAAGGATAAGGATGTTCGGCCGGACATCAAATCCGTGCCGGAGACGCGGCGTGGAACATATGTGCTTCAGGCCGGATCGTACAAAAGTTTCGCTGACGCAGATCGGGTGCGCGCGAAGCTCGCGCTGCAGGGCGTAGAATCCAAAGTACAAAAAGTATCGGTGGACAACGATACCTGGCACCGGATCCGCATCGGTCCCGTCTCCAAGTTGGACGAGCTCAACCGCCTTCGTCAGATCCTGCGCAAAGCCGATGTCGACGTGTTGGTGATACGCGTCGGCGACTAACTAGACGGGCCCGTGGCTCAATCCTCTCCCAATTGCCGAAAATCGACGCCTAATGCCCGCAACTTGCGGTACAAATGTGTTCGCTCCATTCCGACCCGCTTGGCCAGCTGCCCCACTTTGCCGTTGCACAGTAGCAGCTGCTGTTGAAGGTAGGCTCGTTCGAATTGTTCGCGAGCCTCGCGCAGCGGCAGCGCGAGCAAGTCTTGCTTCACCAGGGGCTCGTCCACCGCCAGCTTCACAGCAAGTTCGCGTTCGATTTCCTCCAACCGAATTTCCTCGCCTACGCCCAGAACCAGCACGCGCTGCACCAGATTCTTGAGTTCCCCGACGTTGCCGGGCCACGGGTAGTTTCGCAGCCGATTTTGCGCTGCGACGCTGAAGCGCCGCAGCGGCAGATGCTGGTCGTCGACCAGGCGATCAACGTAATAGCGCAACAGGTCCGGCACGTCCTCGGAATAGTCGCGCAGCGGCAGCACCCGCAATGTAATGACGCTGAGATGCGCGACCAGATCGCGCCGGAACGGCTCCGGGGAGACCCGCGATTCGAAGGCATGCTGCGCGGAACTGATCCACCGCACATTGAGCGGCAGCCGCTGCCGTCCGCCCACGCGAGTGTAGCCATTCTGCTCGATGGCGCCCGC
>JBBRPU010000583.1:0-1702 GCA_038227545.1 Candidatus Acidiferrales bacterium | reverse complement strand
TCTTCGGCAAATCTTCGGTAGCGCCTTCAGCAGCTCCCTGTTCCACCCAGCGCGCGATCAGCGCCACTTCTGCGTCCGACAAACGCATCTCGTCCGCGAACTTGTAATCACCAGGCTCCGGCAGCCACGGCGGCATGAACCGGCTCTGCGTTACCGCCGCGATCTGCTTCGCGTGGGATTTTGCGTCCTTATAGGAAAGCAGCGGGAAGTAGCCGGACTCTCCGGGCCGGTGGCACATGGCGCAGGAGCGAAAAATAATCGGCGCAATGTCCCGATTAAAAGTAACTGGCGAATTGGCGGCGCCAGCTTTGTTTCTTGTTTTTGGTGCGGCGGTTCCGCGCAGGCCTTGCATAGCCAGCAGCGCGACTATCGGCAGAATGGCGAAAGCGACGCGTTTCATTCGAGGTCCGAGATGAAACATCCCACAGCGTCCACCGCGGAATTCTGATTCTTCACGCCCTTGATCGCCGCGTCGATCGCATCCGCTAATTCGTGCGTCGTTGCCGCTCGCCGAGCTTGCCCGATGTGCTCATACAGGTTATCTATCCGTCCGTGATACACCATCACGCCCTGCGCATCGAAGACCGCAGCCTCCGGCGTTACCTTCGCCCCGGTTTTTTTGACCAGCACTTGATTCACATCACGAATGGCCGGCAGTTGATAGTGATACTCGCTCAGAAACCGTTTGATTTTGTCCGCGGATTCGTTGCGGTCGGGAAAAACCAATCGGAACGAAGCAGCATGCCCGTATTTTCTGCTGAACTGCTGAATGAGTGGCGCGTAGCGATTCGAAATCGGACAATCCGTGCGCACGAAGAGCAGCACCAGCACCTTGCCACGGCTGCCATCCAACAAGCCGGCCGGGGAATCACCGAGGTCAGAAATCTGCTGCCCCGCCGCCGTTTTTCCAGCGAACAAAAACAGGGTGATCAAAATGGCTGCGATTCTCGACAGTTCAGAAATTCGAAGCGTCAGGGTTTGGCGGCGCAAGCGATCCTTTTCCTTCTGGTGGGCGAAAAAATTATGTTCGTGAGTACCAAAAAATCTTACACCCTCGACAATCGCGTGTCTAACGCACTCCGCAAACCGGCACCATATACGTCAAGCGAGATTCGCCGTAAACCGCTTCTGTGCCACATTGAACCCCTCCATCATTTCTTGGAAGTGCTCCGGATGAGGAAGGAATTGCGGGATGCTGGATACGCTTTTCCATAGACTAGCCATTCACATCTGCAAACGTTCATATAATTTAGACCTTATATACATTTACTCTTGCAACTCTATCTTGGCGGCTTCAGCCCATTGTTCATACGTAACGATTTAGCGCGCGTGATCGTAATTACAACCAACCGAGAAACTGGAACACAGGGTGCATCGTGTTAAGCGATCTTAAGAGTCCGAAATCTCAAAGAGTTACCTGGGGGAGTAAATGCTAGGCAAAGTGCAGGCCGTGTTCGTGGAAGTCGTTCACAGCCGCGATGTTTTTCATCCTGGCTATGATTATCGGCCTCACGTGGTGCCGACCCGTAGCGGCACAATCAGTTTCGGGAGTTACCGGCGTTGTCACGGACAGCTCAGGCAGCGTAGTCCCGGGCGTCACCGTCAAGCTGGAACGATCCTCAGTGGGGTTCGCCAAAGAGACCACCACCAACGATGGCGGCAGTTTTGAATTCAGAAGCATTCAGCCCGGCACCGGCTACCG
>JBBRPU010000582.1:0-1711 GCA_038227545.1 Candidatus Acidiferrales bacterium | reverse complement strand
CACCGCGCCCGGGAATTTGGCAGGACGGAAGTCCGGAGCAAAGCGGGCTGGCGACACAATGGAAAGCACCTTGTTGCTGCAACAGGAACTGGATGCGGTAAGCCGCGAGTATGGAAAGCTGCAGCAGGCGGTCTATGAGGCGGCGCAGGTGCAGCGGAGAATGTGCGCGCCGCGAGAACTGGTGTGGGACGACTTTGAAATTGCCGGTGAAAGTTTTCCGGTGCGCCATTTGTCGGGAGACTTCTTCAAAGTGATGGAGCTGGGATCGGCGCTGGGATTGATATTGGGCGATATCGCCGGCAAGGGACTGACCGCGGGCATCTGGCAAGCGCACCTGATGGACGTGATGCAGCGGTGCGCGCGAGCGTACGCCCTTCCCTGCGACGCCATCGCGGGCGTGAATCGTGAATTGTGCCAGGACCTCGGTGAACGGCCGATTACTGCGTTGTTCTTTGCGCGACTCGATCCTGAACGCGGTGAGCTGGTGTACTGCAACGCGGGATTGCCGGCGCCGCTGGTACTGCGGAGCGACAAATCCGTCGAGCACTTGGAAGAAGGCGGGCCGATGCTGGGCGCCTTGCATGAAGCAACCTATGGATCGGGCACTGTGCGCATGGATGCCGGCGATGTGTTGCTGGCGTACTCCGACGGATTGACGGAATGCATGAATTCCGACGAGGAAGAGTTTGAAACGCGGCGATTGGTCGCGGCGACCAAGGCGGTGAGCGGAGCAAGCGCCAGCCAGGTGCTTTTCTCCACGCTCGCGGCGGTGCTGGATTTTGCCGATGCGTGCACACCCGGCGATGATTTGACGCTGCTGGTGGTGCGCCGCTGCGCCAAGGCGGGCGCGCGCGATTCCAGCGCGCAAGACTTTGCTGCGCCCCGGCGCCGCGTGAATGCGGTTGCGCGAGCCAGGGCGGCGGCAAACTGACCGGAATTTTCACAGCTAGTTCACGCAAATAAGAGCGGGCTGAAGTGTGCTCTTAGGCCCGACTGCAGTGGTGTGCCCGGATTCAAAGAAGCAAGGAGGACACGCGATGGCGTCCAAGGCAGCTTCACTCTTCATGGAGCAGTCACCGATTTATTCCGCGAGAGAAAAGAAAACCGTCTCGGCCGAAGATGTTCGCGCCATCTACACGGCTCACTACCGGCATGTTTTACAGGTTTGCCGAGGATTCTTTCGGCAGCGTGAGGACGCCGAAGATGCCGCGGCGGAAGTCTTCGTAAAACTTTATCGCGTGCTGCATCAGAAAGATGAAACATTGCCGTTTCGTCCGTGGGTCTCGCAAGTGGCCGGGCACCACTGCATAGACAAGCTGCGGCAGAAAAAACGTGAGAGGAGTTCTTCGCTGGAAGAAATAGACCTGACCGGCTTGGCGGATCGCTCAAGCCCTTCCCCATTGACGCAAATTCTGAGCAAGGATGAACAGCGGCGCGTGCGAGAGCAAGTGGCCGGCCTGCCGGCGAAATACAAAGTGCCGTTGGTTCTGCGCTACTACCAGCACATGAGCTACACAGAAATTGGCGATGTGCTGAACATGCGCGCTCCCACCGTGCGCGTGATGCTTTTCCGCGCCAAACGCCAACTGGCGCGCAAGTTGCGGCGCGCAGAGAAGTCCAATCCTATTTGGAAGAACTGAATATTCCTGTAGCAGTGGAACGCTAGAGTCCCGCCTGACGGTTTGGGGCTGCGCTTGCGATGCGGTACAGT
>JBBRPU010000581.1:0-1715 GCA_038227545.1 Candidatus Acidiferrales bacterium | reverse complement strand
GTGGTGGCATTGGGATCGAATGTCGGCCAGTTCGCTACCGCCAGCAATTCACCATTATTTGGATTCATCACGATGACCGTGCCGGCCAGCGCGCGTGTCTTGCTGATCGCCGCCGCCAGTTCGCGCTCCGCGATGTACTGAATTTTTTCGTCCAGCGTCAGGATCACGCTGGCGCCCCGTTCCCGCCGTGCTTCGCCACCGTCGAACGTCTTCTTGCGCGCGTCCGTCTTCATCACTATTTTTTCGCTCTTGCCGCGCACCTGGCTGTCCAGCGTGTACTCGATTCCGCCGAGACCCTTCTCGTCCATGTCCACGAAGCCGACCACGTGCGATGCCAGGCTCCCGTTAGGATAAAACCGCTTGTTTTCCGGCTGCGTATACACGCCTGCCAGATTGAGCTGGGTGATGGCCTCGGCCTTTTCCGGCAGCACCTTTCGCTCAATCCACACAAAGTTTTGCGAAGAGTCCAGACGCGACTCGAGCACATCCGCGGGAACGCCCAGCACGCCTGACAACAGATGCGCCGCCAGCGACTTGTCTTTTATCTGGCTGGGAATCGCGAACGCCGAATTTACCTCGATGCTCATCGCCAGCGCGTTCATGTTGCGATCGTAGATAGCCCCGCGCTTGGGAGAAATTTCGATGATGCGCTGTTGTTGTCGTTGCGCGCGGGCGAGATAGTCGCGGTGCCGGTAAAGTTGCAGGTAGCCTAGGCGGAAGAAAATGGCCGTAATCCACAACAAAGCCACGCCAGCGACAATCAGCAAACGGACGTGGGCTCGATTTTGTTGCATAGAAAAATTATCCCGCTACGCCCTCCCTGGGGACGCGCATCCTTTTGCTTTTCTCGTGAATGGTAGTGCGAAGGTTAAGATGGTGCCCAAGGGTTGCGTGACTTCAAGCGCCCGGGTCATGAGTGCACAACTACTGCGCGCGGTTCACACGAACAAATTGTGCCGCCGCCACTTCCGCGCCCATGGTCGGCTGGTATTCGCGCACTTGCGAGGGCAGCGTTTCCGTCA
The DNA here is from genome assembly GCA_038227545.1 of Candidatus Acidiferrales bacterium. Taxonomy (GTDB): domain Bacteria; phylum Acidobacteriota; class Terriglobia; order Acidiferrales; family UBA7541; genus Acidiferrum. The sequence continues at coordinate 693 of JBBRPU010000581.1, read as the reverse complement.
AGCCCAGTTGCCGCCGCGCAATCATGTCAATGCGCTTGGGATTGCTCAGGCTGGCGATTTCCAGTTTCAGCGAGGAATTCTGCGCCGCCGCTTCCCCGCGCTCGCTGCGCGCCGCTTCCAGCTGGAAGCTCAAATCAATACATTGAAAGTGCTGGTAGATGTACAGCAGGAAGAATGCCGCGATCACGCTCCCCAGCGCCAGCGTGCGATAAAGATTGCGCATCTTTACCGGCTCCACATTACGCACCAGGCGAGTATTGTCCAGCCGCTTCACGGTATGAAATTCAGTTGCCCGGCTCTTGCGCTTCCGCGTCATAGCTTTACCTTTTACTGGCGCCTTAAGCGGCTGCCACTATCTCTGCACACCGCAATTTCGCGCTTCGCGAACGCGGATTATTCGCCAGCTCTGTTTCGCTAGGCTGAATCACATGCCTGGTCAGCACGCGCAGCGTCCCCTCACGCTCGCCTTCCTGAAATGCGTGCTTCACCAGTCGGTCTTCGCGGGAGTGGTAGCTCAACACCACCCAGCGTCCTCCAGGATTTATTGTGGCCGGGGTCCGAGAAAGAAACTGCCCGAGTTCCTCCATCTCTCGATTCACCGCGATCCGCAGCGCCAGAAACGTTTTTGTTGCGGGATGCAGTCTCTGCCTTCCCCATTGCTTTCGGGCCCCTGCCACAGTCGTTGCCAAGTGC
>JBBRPU010000580.1:0-1742 GCA_038227545.1 Candidatus Acidiferrales bacterium | reverse complement strand
GATTTATTACCGCGTTTTTCGCGATCCTCTTATCGCTTATTCCCGCGCCCGAAGAGCCGCACAAGGTATGGGTGATCCTCAAGGTGGTGGGCTCGGCATCCATCTTGATTGGGTTGGGATCGGCGGTGTATTGGGTGGGAAAATCGAAACAGCGCGAACCGCTCGCGCACGTGGAAAATAATATTGAAGAATAACCGCGACTGCGCGGCGTTTTATTTCTGCGGAGCCAGGCGTTCTGTAATGTAGCGCCGAATGTCGGCGCTCAAGTCTTCCATCGGCGCGTAATATCCGAAGTGGTGCACGCGCGAATTCATGCCCTGCTGGACGCGCTGGCAAATAGCCCAATCCTGACGATTCACGAGATCCCAGAATTCGACGGCGTCGCGCGTGTCAAAATTTGGTTTCGCCATCTCCGCAGGATGAAACAGGAAATCACACCTCACCTGCGTCTCCTGCGCGCTTTTCGGCCATAACGTGAATGCGGCGACGTGATCGGCGGCCAGGCTGAGCATAAAATTCGGGTAGATCAGCTCGCCCTTGTGGCGATTTTTTTCGTCGTCATTCAATCCTGGGAAAGGCGCGCGTGTGGTCGTGCCGCTGAAAGTGAACGTGGATGCGCCTTCGCGGTGCGGAATTCCTCGCTCCCAGTCGAGCTGCGCGCCGCCTTGTTGACGAAAAGCCGGCACCACCTCGCACAATTCCGGATGCACGCCGCCGCAGTGGTAGCACTCATTGTAATTTTCGACGATCGCTTTCCAGTTGGCCTTCACATCGTAAGTGATGGCCGCGGCGATGCGCAACTCCGCCAACGGATAGCGCTGCACTCTGGAGATAATTTCCGCCAACTGCTGGTGCAGCGCGCCGCCCTCTGCTCGGATCTCGCCGGGCGTCAGGTTAAGAAAGAAAAATCCACCCCAGATTTCCAGTGCAACGGGGTACAGCGAGAAGTCTGACTTGTTAAAACCGTCGCCTTCCGCGAAATGCGGAGCGTTGAGTAAACGCCCGTCCAGCGCGTAGGTCCATTGGTGATACGGACAACGGATGCCGGTGGTTCCGAGAACACCGCCCTTTAGCTGCACGTTGTGCGGATCGGCTGATTGATCGGGTTTTGCGGGCGCGCACAGTTGGGCGCCGCGGTGACGGCAGACGTTGTAATGCGCCTTGAGGTCGCCTTCCTTGGTCCTGACCACCAGGACACTTTCGCCGGCTACATCCAGGACCAGAAAATCGCCGGCCTTCGGCAACTGTTCTTCGCGGCCGGCACAAAACCATTCGCGGCAAAAAATTTGCTCTTTTTCCTGTGCGAAGATTTCTTCCGACAGATAGTACGAGGTCGGCAGGGATTTTTGCAGAGCGCTGCCGTTATTGTCGCTGTCACCCATGGAGCCTCAGGATTTCACTACTACAGGAATATCGCCAGCCAAAACATTCAGGCGTGGCTTCCGGTCTTCGAAATGTTCTTCCAATCCCGTAGCGCCTGCTTGGCGGCGTTGTGGCCGGGTGCGCCGGTGACTCCGCCGCCGGGATGCGCGCCGGCTCCGCATAAATAGAGTCCACGGATTGGCGTGCGGTACTGCGACCATCCAGCCACCGGGCGCATGAAAAATAATTGCTCGAGATTCAGCTCTCCGTGAAAAATGTTTCCTTCCGTCAGGCCATAGGTGCGCTCGAGGTCCAGCGGCGTCAGCACCTGGCGCGCCACCACGGCACCGGGAACATTGGGAGCGTACTCGGCAATTTTC
>JBBRPU010000579.1:0-1742 GCA_038227545.1 Candidatus Acidiferrales bacterium | reverse complement strand
GTCCCACGCGCGCAGTTGTTCGACGGACGACAGACGTCCGCCTACAACCTTAGCGTCCTGTTTGGAAATCTCCGTCAAAATTTTACAATCCCCGGCGCTGTTTACTTTTGCCAGTCCAGCGCGCCCTTTTTCCACAGATACAGGTAGCCGACCAGCAGGATGGCGATGTAAATCATCATCTCCACAAAGCCGTACCAACGCAAACTTCTGAAAATGTATGCCCAGGGGTACAGAAAAATAGCTTCCACGTCGAACAAAATGAAAACCATGGCCACCAGATAAAATCTCACCGAAAAGGGCGCGCGCGCGTCGCCGGTTGGCTCCACGCCGCATTCATAAGGTTGCTGTTTTGCGCGGTTGGGTCTGCGCCAGCCAATCAACACCGAAACGCTCGTCAGCGCGCCGGCCAGAAACACCGCCACCAGCAGGTGTATCAAAAGAGGAGCGTAGCTATGTAGGTCGGAACCGCCCATAAGCGAAGCGCTATAATAACGACTCGACCACCAATCGGTCAAATATTCGTCAAGATTCTTTATAATCTTTAGGTTCGAAAGTTTTGAAGGACGCGTTGTATCCGGGGCCCCTCGCCATGATTTTTGGTCATAACACAAATGTTAGTGTGGGCAAGTCCAAGTATCACGTGCAGACGGAAGACGCGGGCACGGCCAGCGCCTTGATTGACACCACCGTGTATGGCGGCGGGCGCGTCCTGCATCGCCGCACCAACAATTATCTGGATCTTTTGCCGCTGAACGCGGATCGCGAAGAAGCGCTCAAACTTCGCCTTGATGAACAGCATCGCCAGGTGCTCGAGGAAATTCGCACCGGCGCGTTGTACCTGCCGCCCTCAGCTCCGGCGCAATCCGCTGTGCCTGCGGAGGCCGCAACCCATACGGCAGTTTCGTCCACGTCCAACGCTGCATCGGCCGAAATTCTGGGCATTGAATTGGTCAATGCGAAAACCTGGCTGGCAGGGAAGCGCGCGACCTTGCAACTCCGCATCACCGACGCTAAAGCCGGACCTGTGAGTGATGCAAAAGTTACCGCCTCCGTATCTGGAGCCGCCGAGCCTGCAAATTTTTTCGCGGAATCAGACGATACTGGCACCGCTCAGCTGGCTTTCGACATGCCGCGCCTGACCGATGCGAATGCTGCGCTGCTCATTGAAGCTGCGCGCGGGAACGCGCATGGCAAGCTACGCTTTCAGTTGCGCGCACGGCAGCGCGTTCCCGTCAGCTGAAGTGCGAACTCGCATTTTGATTTAATCTGACGAACCGTTGTGCGGGCTTGAGTTTCACGCCCTGCTCAACGGCGGTATAATTAGTCGGTGGAAACTTCTGTAGCGATCACGATTAACGGAGAGAGCCGCGAAGCGCCTCAAGGCGCTACAGTCGCCGACCTCTTGCTCCAACTGAATCTTTCCACCGGCCGCGTCGCAATCGAACGCAACCTTGAAATCCTTCCGCGTCCGCAGTGGAACCAAACCGCCGTCGAACCCGGCGATCGCTACGAAATCGTCCATTTTGTCGGCGGCGGCTAGCCTTTCGGTAATTTCGCACAGCTCCACGCAAATCTCCGGCCCTTCGAATGCAACCCTCCAGCGGTTGTTGCATTCTGAAGTCGCAGCTACCGTCCGCCTCCATTCGGTGAGACGCAAAACGAGGCGGGTGTCGACGTCTATCCATGCCCGACTTGCTTCCGCGTTTCAGCGCATCATTACAAAACTCTCGTGAATCGTGGCT
>JBBRPU010000578.1:0-1744 GCA_038227545.1 Candidatus Acidiferrales bacterium | reverse complement strand
TTACACTCGCAGCGGATCTGCCTGGTGGTTGGACGTTGCTGGCAGGCGGCGGAAAATTTTCGATTGGCGCGAAGCAGACTGCTGCCGCACGCCTGGAGGTTGCACTTCCAGCCAGTGCCGATGCCGCTAAAAAGAATGAGCTGCAGGAAATTACTGTGAAAGCGGAAGCCGGCGGAAAATCCGTCGGCGCCGTGAAATTGCGCGTGGAATTGAGAAAGCGTTCGTTGCCGCAGTAAACCGGAGTGAGAATTTCAGGGTTTTTTCTGGCGGGCGGATTCCATGGCTTCCCAGGCGGAATCCGGCAGCAAGCCCAGGTCGTTGAATTCTCCCGCGCCGCGCAGCCACTGGCCGCCATCGATCACCACACATTCGCCGTTGATGTAGGGGGACATATCGCTGACCAGAAATGCGGCGAGATTGGTGAGCTCCTTGTGACGGCCAAAACGCTTCAGCGGATGTGACTCCCTTCGGTGCTTTTCCATTTCGGCGGAGGGCATCAGACGGGACCACGCGCCTTCTGTCGGAAAAGGCCCAGGGGCAATAGCGTTGAGGCGAATCTGATATTTGCCCCACTCCACGGCGAGAGAAGTGGTGAGCGCCAGCACTCCCGCCTTGGCGCACGCCGAAGGCACGACATAGCCGGAGCCGCAATTCGCGGCCGCGTAGGTGGTCACGATGCTAAGAACGTGGCCGGGTTGTTTTCTTGCTATCCAGCGTTTGCCGAAAATTTGCGTGCAGTTAAAGCTGCCGTTGAGAACTATGCCAACCACGGCGTTGAACGCGTTGGGCGTTAGTTTTTCGGTGCGCGCCATGAAGTTGCCGGCGGCATTGTTGACCAGCGTGTTGATTTCGCCGATTGCGGATTCGGCGGTGCTGGCGGCGGCTTCCACCGCAGCGTAATCGCGAATGTCGCACGAAGCAAACGCCGCAGTGCCTCCGGCCTTTTTAATTTCCTCGCAGACGGACTGCAAGGGCTCGACGCGGCGCCCGACGATGAACACACGCGCGCCGAGACTGGCGAAATGCAGCGACATGGAGCGGCCGAGGCCGGTGCCGCCTCCGGTAAGAAAAATTGTTTTGGACTTCAGAGAGTCTGGCTGGAACAAGAATGCTCCTCGGGCTCGAAAGCAAACCCAAACTCTTTTGGTTCGAATTTGTCGAGCGCTACCAGATTTTGCAGGCTTGTTCGCGGATCATGGCGTCGCCCTTTTTGCAGCCGAAAGCCTGGGCGAAGGCGTCCATGTCCGATAGTGGTCCGTTGCCACGGAAGCGCGCGAGCGGGTGCGGATTGGTGTTGGCCTGCAAGCGCGCGGCTTCGGGACGCTGATTCGCTCCCCAGACTTGCGCCCAGCCGAGGAAGAAGCGTTGCTCCGGAGTAAAGCCGTCAATATCTTTACGGGGCTTCCCTTCCAGAGATTTTTCGTACGCGGCGTAGGCGATGGAGAGTCCCCCGAGGTCACCGATGCTTTCACCCAAAACCAGTTTGCCGTTCTGATGCAAGCCGGGCTCGACTTCGTAGGTGTCGAATTGTTTTTCGACGCAGGTGGCGCGCTCGTCAAAATTTTTGCGATCGTCGGCGGTCCACCAATTACGCAGGTTGCCCTGAGGATCGAACTGTGAGCCCTCATCGTCAAAGCCGTGGGAAACTTCATGGCCGATCACGGCGCCCATGCCGCCGTAGTTGATGGCGTCGTCCGCGTTGGGATCGTAAAAAGGCGGCTGCAGGATGCCCGCGGGAAAGACA
>JBBRPU010000577.1:0-1747 GCA_038227545.1 Candidatus Acidiferrales bacterium | reverse complement strand
TGAAGTGGCCTCCGAGCGATCCGAACAGCGCCAGAAAGCCTCCACACGCAAAGAGCAGGCACGCTACGTCTATGACCGCGGCGATGCGCCGGTCCCCCATAGGCGCCACTGGATATAGCCCTGCATGCGCTCGTTCCGTTAGCTCACGCGTTGGTTCTTGAGCCGTTTCTTCGCCTTGCACCGCGGATACGTCAATCATTACGCGCCCGTCGGCGGGCGGTTCTTTGGCGATGCGCCCAATCGCTATCGTGAAGGAAAAATTGTTTTCGACCGCTTCAGTCTCATCCACAGCGATCGGTCCGCCTGCAATATCAAGCCCGCCTAGCGTTGCAGGGCGGTCCTCCATCGCGACGGCGGTTGCGTAAGCGGTTGTGGAGTTCATCGCCGAAGTTGAGATTCGGCTAGCTGGCGCTGGTTTCACCGCGCGAAACGGTTCCGCAAACGGCAATCGCGATTGCAACGCGTCGGGAGCGACTTTTCTGCGCCTCACGCGATACGCCTGAACGCGATTCGCCAATTCTCCCCGCCAGGTGGAAGACGGATCGGACTCGGCCATTTCGTCCGCCGATGGCTGGCTCGCCTCAGTCTCTGTAGCAAGGCAGATCGCGTCGTGTTCCGGGCGAGATTTTCCCGGAGCGGCGTTTATCCCCACGTCATGGCGCGAAAGGACCGGAGCCCTCTCGTGCGAACACACCTTCGCTGGATAGTTGGAATCACAGAAACGGCAGGCGGATACGCCGAACGGCAGTATCGCGCCACACTGCAAGCATGTTTTATTCACCGGTGGTTTTTGCGCTGCGGACGCATTCACTCCGGCGAGGAGAGAACGACGTCAGAATACCACGGCGAATTTATCGGAAAGAAAAATGTACCAGGCTTGTTGCGAATCCAGCAGCAGGGCAGCATCAAGGAGATTTTAGGACAAACAAAACTACGCGGACATCTGATCGGCCAGCATGTCGCGGCTATACGAGATGCGGCGGTCCAGCGCCACCGCCACGAAGTACGCGCACTGCGAACGCTCCAATTCCGTCCACGCTCGCAGCGAAGGCAGAAGCGTTCCCAACGTTTTGCCCACCGCTCCCAGCAAGCGGAAGTATGCGCCAATCGCTTGAATACCGTTGCGGTCTTCGCGCCGTTCCGGGCACAGGTGCAGGAACTGCATGACCCGTTCGAAATCTTCGCCTCTGGCACTGCGTTCAATCCCGATTACGTCTTGCACATCCGGCGACAGGGCCCGCCGCGAAGAAGCGGCGATCAAAGATCGGCAATAGGACACAAAGAACTGCATCAAGGCAGCCACGGAAAAAACTAAGATCACTCCGGCCATCATCGCGGCACCACCGCAAGGCGCGCGGGTGTTAAACGTGCCTCTTCGTCAAATCTCATGAACGCATAAATCCAGGCCACCGGCAGGAGCATCCCCGCGACAGGCGGCAGGTATTCCCAGATCACGCGTAGATTCGGGTACGCGTTATGGAGCGCGTAGTTCGCCGCATTGATGCTGAAATAGACGCCCAGGGAAAGCACGATCTGGATAACGCGCACGCGGCTCTCATGCAGCTTGAGCAACGCTGCCCACAATACATAGGTCAGCACCAGGCCGACGAAATACAGGTTCTGCGAGATCTCTACGATGTAATGCGTGAGCATCCGCGCTTCCGACTGATGCACGACGCTATAGGAAAACAGTGTGGTCCCGATCAGCAGCAACATCATGAAAACCCGGAGCCGCAGCGCTGCCTGA
>JBBRPU010000576.1:0-1749 GCA_038227545.1 Candidatus Acidiferrales bacterium | reverse complement strand
CGGGTTGCCGCCAAGTTATGGCGGCCCGTACGTCGGCGTGATCGCTTCACGCGAGAAATTTGTACGTCAGATGCCGGGCCGTCTGGTGGGACAAACCACCGATTCGAATGGCCGCCGCGGCTTTGTTTTGACGCTGGCGACTCGCGAGCAACATATTCGCCGCGAGAAGGCTACTTCCAATATTTGCACCAACCAGGCGCTGTGCGCGCTGGCCGCCACGGTGCACCTTTGCCTCCTGGGAAAAGAAGGGCTGCGCGAGATGGCGCACCAGAATCTATCCAAGGCGCGCTTCGCCTTAACAGAGCTGGAGAAAATTCCCAATGTGCGGCGGGCGTTTGATGCGCCATTCTTTAACGAGTTCACCGTGGAGCTGCCGCGTTCTGTGAAACTGGTGAACGCGCGATTGCTACGCGACAAAATTATCGGGCCGTTTGTGTTGGGGCGCGATTATCCGGAGCTGAGTAAAAATGCGCTGGTTTGTGTTACAGAAACCACAACGCGCGCGGAAATTGAGCGTTTTGCAACTGCTTTGCGGGCCGCGCTGGAACAGCCGGTCTAGCGCGGGATTCCTGCGCACGATTGAATTTATTCGCGGCATCTTGAGCGATAAAGGGACAAATACTTGAGCGAGCATTTCGAAAAAGCGTCACGGAACACCAGTCAGAACGAGGGCTTGATCTTCGAAAAGTCGTCGCGTGGGAAACGGGCGTTCGAATTGCCGCCGCTGGACGTGCCGGAAGCAGATGCCGCGAAACTTCTGGGCGCCAATTACCGGCAGGATGGCGTAACCGGTTTCCCGGAAGTCAGCGAAATAGAAGTTTTGCGCCACTTCACGCGGCTCTCCACCTGGAATTACGCCATTGACCTGGGCATGTATCCTCTCGGCTCCTGCACCATGAAATACAATCCGCGCGTTAACGAGTTCGTGGCGCGCCTGGACGGTATCGCCACCGAACATCCTTACCAGCCGCAGGAACTTTCGCAGGGCTGCCTGAAAATCATCAAGCTGCTGGAAGATTGCCTGCTGGAAATTACCGGCATGGACTCCATCACTCTGCAACCCGCGGCGGGTGCGCAGGGCGAACTGACCGGCCTGCTGCTGATTCGCGCGTACCTCGAAAAGCAGGGCAATCCGCGCAAAAAAGTTTTGATTCCGGATTCCGCGCACGGCACGAATCCCGCGACCGCGGTCATCGCCGGCTATCAGGTCGAAAATATCAAGTCCGAATCGCACGGCCAGATTGACGTGGACAAGCTGCGCGAGTTGGTGACCGACGACGTGGCCGCGCTGATGGTCACCAATCCCTCGACGCTGGGCATCTTTGAACCACGCATCGCGGAAATCGCCGACATCCTGCACCAACGCGGCGCGCTGCTATATATGGACGGCGCGAACATGAACGCCCTGACAGGTGTTACGCGGCCGGGCGACATGGGCGTGGACGTGATGCACCTCAATCTGCACAAAACTTTTTCCACCCCGCATGGCGGCGGCGGCCCGGGCGCGGGTCCAGTGGCGATGAAGAAAATCCTCGAGCCGTTCCGGCCCACGCCCGTGCTGGTGGAAAAAGAAGGCGGGCGCCTGGCGCTGGAAAACGTGCGCGCGGAATCCATTGGGCGGGTAAAGGCTTTCTCCGGAAATTTCGGTGTACTGGTGCGGGCTCTAGCGTACATTCTGGCGTACGGTCCGGGCATCCGGCAGGCCACGGAAGATGCGGTGCTCAACGCCACGTACATCCGCAAAAATCT
>JBBRPU010000575.1:0-1750 GCA_038227545.1 Candidatus Acidiferrales bacterium | reverse complement strand
TGAACGAAAAGATCGAGCGCACCGCGGTGGAAGCCGCGCGCCGCAAGTTCTCGCCGGAATTCATGAACCGCCTCGACAAGATTGTGGTATTTCATCCGCTGAAGAAAACGCAGCTCGAGCAGGTTTTGGAAATAGAGTTGGAACACGTACAGAAGCGCGTGCTGCAAACCGCCAAGGGACAGTTTCTGTTTCGCGTGACCAACGCGGGCCGCGAATTTTTGCTGCAAGAGGGCACCGACCAGCGTTACGGTGCGCGGCATTTGAAGCGCGCCATCGAACGCCACGTTGTTTATCCGCTGGCGAATCTGCTGGCCACCGATCAGGTGCAAGTCGGCGACCTGGTGTGCATAGACAGCAACGAAGAAAAAAACGGTTTGAGCTTCGTGCGTGAGGGCGAAAATCTGGCCATGCCCGCGCGCCGCCTGGAGCCTGCGGTTGCCCCGCGCGTCTTACCTGCTCGGCAGGGCCGCACCGTCGAGGCGCCTACTTCGACTTCGTTTGGGCCGGAGCAGATGCCGCGCATGGCGCGCTGACCGCTCTGATTATTTTTGTGGAGTTCCGGCCCGGGCAGATTTTTTGCACGGGCTTTTATTTTGCGTGGGAGAACGTCTCAGCCGGCAACGTTCGAACGTGCCGGAGCTGGATTCCAGCGCAGAATCGGCTTACGCGCTGCGCCGACTTCATCCAACCGGCCGACGCGCGTGGAGTGCGGCGCCGTTTTCACGATCTGTGGATTGGTAGCCGCTTCTTTGGCGATAGCTTTCATGGCGTTGATGAACAGATCGCACTCTTCCTTGGATTCCGATTCTGTGGGCTCAATCATCAGCGCGCCCGGCACGATCAGTGGAAACGCCGTGGTGTAAGGATGAAATCCGTAGTCAATCAGGCGCTTGGCGATATCCATGGTGCTCACGCCATTCTTTTTTTGCAGCGCATCGCTGAAAACCACTTCGTGCATGGACGGCAGGGAATACGGCAGATCGAAAATGCCTTCAAGATTTTTGCGGATGTACGTGGCGTTGAGCACCGCATCTTCCGTGGCCTGCCGGATGCCCGGGCCATACGCCAGAATGTAAGCCAGGGCGCGAACCAACACGCCGAAATTTCCCGAGAAAGCTTTCACGCGCCCAATGGATTCCGCGCGCACGTTTTCGAGTGCCAGGCGCCCGCCTTCTTTTTCCACAAGCACGGGCGTGGGCCGGAACGGCTCGAGGATTTTCTTCATCGCCACTGGCCCAGCGCCCGGGCCGCCGCCGCCATGCGGGGTGGAAAAAGTTTTGTGCAGATTGAGGTGCATCACGTCCACGCCCATGTCGCCCGGCCGCGTAACACCTGTCAGCGCGTTCATGTTCGCGCCGTCCATATACAGCAGCGCGCCGCGTTGGTGCAGGATGTCGGCGATTTCCGCGATGCGCCGTTCAAAGATGCCCAGCGTCGAAGGATTGGTGATCATCAACGCGGCCACGTCGTCGGTCACCAGCTCGCGCAGCTTGTCCACGTCAATCTGGCCGTGCGATTCGGACTTGATGTTTTCGACCTGGTAGCCGGCTATAACCGCGGTCGCGGGATTTGTGCCGTGGGCGGAATCCGGAATCAAAACTTTTTTACGCGGATTGCCCTGCTTTTCGAGGTATGCGCGAATCAACAGCAGGCCAGTCAGTTCGCCCTGCGCACCCGCCGCGGGTTGCAGCGTGATGGAGTCCATGCCGGTAATTTCCAGCAGGCAATCTTCCAGCAGCTTGATGATTTT
>JBBRPU010000574.1:0-1759 GCA_038227545.1 Candidatus Acidiferrales bacterium | reverse complement strand
TTCCTTGCCCGCATGATAGTTCCAAACATCATCAATGGGCCAGAGATGATCCTTGGGAATGAAGCGCTCCAGAGACTGGCGCGTGGGAATCGCGGGACCGGGACTGGTTTCCGTGTTGTATCCGTGTGCGCCACCAGCTTGTTTATCGGTGAGCCAGTAAACCGGCGGGACGTACTCATACGGGCCGCTCATTTTCACGCCCGACTTTCCCGTAACGGTGGTGGCCGTCTCGCTCGCGGAGGAAACAGACGGATTGGGCCACTCGAGATCCTTCAGGATGCCCAGATACATATTTTCGATTTCCGCTGGCGGCGGGCCGTCGCTGCCGTTCAGCCACACAAAAACGCTGGGATGCTGGCGCAGAATATGAATCTGGCTCTTCAGCGATTCGGCGGCGATGTCTTTCTGATCGGCATGCCAATCTTTCCAGCGCTCCCACGCGTCGCAGCACGTCCAGCCGGGCATGACCAGAATGCCGAGGCGATCGGTCTTTTCGTAAAATTCTTCGCGGTCGAGGCGACCTTCCAGGCGAATCGTATTCATGCCCATGTCGTGGACGTAAGAAAGATCGGCGTCCAGCCTACCGGGAGCCCAACGAAGCAGTAGGTCGGGGGCCCAGGCGGCTCCGCGGATGAGAATGTTGCGGCCGTTGATTTTGAACAAACGAAAACCTTTGTCGGTTAGTTCGGAGGTGACTTCGCGGATTCCAAACGCGGTGGACGCGGAGTCGCTCTCGCGTTTGCCGACATCAAAAGAGATTCTCGCGTTGTAGAGGTACGGCTCGCCCACCGTGTAGGGCCACCACAGGCGCGGGTGCGCGAGCTTTAGCGCGGCGAACTTTTCAGGAGTGAAGCGTACGGTTTTGCTTTCGCCGGCGGCAAGGGTGACCTGCTGGGTGATGGTGGCTTTGTCAACCTGCGCCCGAAGAATCCCCTTCACCGGATGCTCAGAAATATTTTGCAGGTCGGCGGCCACGGTCAGGGCGGCTGATTTGTAATCGGGCGAGAGCTTCGAAGAGACGAAAGGACTGCGCACGGTTACGTCGGAAGTTCGCGTCAGAAAAACTTCCTTCCAGATGCCCATGTCCTTGTCGGGCGGGGTCGGATTCCAGTCCACCCACGTGATGCCTAAATCATCTTTGCCGGGCGCGGAAATCTCTACCGCGAGGAAATTCGTGGCGCCGCGCTTGAGATATTTCGAAACATTAAATTCGAAAGTTCGGTACGTGCCGGCGACATCTTTCGCGTCGGCAACTTTCTGGCCGTTTAGCCAGATATTGGCGCGGTAGTTGATGCCGTTGAAGTGCAGCCAGTCCGTCTTACCTGCGCCACCCGCGGATACCTTGAATTCTGTGCGGTACCACCACGTGCACGCGAAAGGACTGCCCGCGGGCATGTCCGCATTCGCGAAAAATGTTTGCGGATCGTTGTACATGCCTGGAAAATCCCTTAGGTTGGTGCCGTAGTTCGGATCCGGCAACGTCTTATCACCGACTAGCACGCCGACGACCGTGGCCGGAACATCGGCGTGATGCCATTTTCCGGCATCAAATCCGGCCATCGAGATTTTGTCGGCGGCAGATTTGTCATCGCAGGAAGACTGCACTTGCCAGTCTTTGTGCAGAAAAGCTTTCGCCGAGTCAGATTTTTGCGCCGCCGCCCGCCGAGTCTGCGCGGCGCAAATTCCCGGGCTTACCAGCGCAACCGCGCTGAGAGCGAGTAGGCCGTACCGAGTGAAACGCAACATGCGATTCCTCCTG
>JBBRPU010000573.1:0-1763 GCA_038227545.1 Candidatus Acidiferrales bacterium | reverse complement strand
TTGCGGGCGAAGATTTCGCGCGCGAGTTCGACGCGGGCCTGGGCGGAAAAACTTCCCGGCTGATGGATTACTCCGCGAACGCTTCGCGGGTGATTGCGCAATCGTACCGCGCGGTGGTGGGCCTGACGGAATTCCAGTGTTCCGATCCCGAGGCCATTGATCGCCTGCTGAATCCCGCGCGCAATCTTTATCGTCTGGAGACTTTGAACGTTGGCGTGCACGCGCCGATGATGCGCGCGCTGCAGCATGTGAATTACACGTTCGCGAAAAAAATCAGCCACACCGCCGACAGCCAGGACCAGCGCCACCGCATGGTGCCAGGCTCGCGCCCGCTGCTGACGCTTGCGGACACTCGCGAACCGGATTTCATCACGCCAAAACTGCTGCAGCAAAATCCGCGTGCGATGGAAGTTTATGAGCGGGCCATGCATGACGCGTGGCAGGCCAAGAATCAGTTGCTGGATCGCGGCGTGCCACACGAGCTGGCGTTGTACCTGCTTCCCAACGCCAAAGCCATTCGAGTGGTCGAAACGGGATCGCTTTTACATCTGCTGCATAAATGGACGATGAGAACCTGTTTCAACGCCCAGGAAGAAATCTATCAGTGCTCCATGGATGAAGTGGATCAATTGCGCGCGGTACATCCGGAGCTGGCTCGTTACATCGGGCCGCCTTGCTACGTGCGTGCGGGTGTCACCACGCCCATTTGCACGGAGGGGGCTCACTTCTGTGGGATAAAAGTCTGGCTGGATTTTCCTAACGTAGCGCGGCCTATCTAGCGCCTTACTAACTACGCCATCTCAACGTCACCGGGCCACTCATCGGGTGCACCATCGGCGCGCCGCTGTTTCTTGATTCCAAAAGATTGGCCTTGAGCGCGAAATACCATTTCGCCGGCCGGTCCGCGTCGTCAATCAGCATCAAATGAGGATCGTGCTGTAAACCCTCTGCTTGTTGAATCATCGTTTCCTGATCTTGGGTTAGAAATTTTTTCGCGAACGCTCTAAATACCGGAACGACTCCGGGCATCCAGCGCACCAGGTTCCACGCCGCCACGAAATCTATGCGGCACAAATCCCGCCGCACCGGCGTGACGGTGGCGCGGCTCGAAAACCACAGATGCCCGCTGCGAATTTCTTCCAGACGCATGTTGGGCAGAATGAAATCAATCATCGTGGTCGTGGCTTCGCCTGAAAAATAACGCAGCAGTTTATAAGGGGCGCTGTTCGAAGAGGGCTCATGCCTGCTCATGCGGAAGCCGCCGGGAATGGGCTCGAAGTGTTTTTCTTTTTCGTGGATGCTGTGGCGGCTGCGCCAGTACCAGGACTGATGCACGAACGGTCCGTGCGCGGGATCCATCAAACCGATGATGCCCTGATCCACATGCGAAGGAATGTCGCAGGACAGTCGGGTGATTCGGAATTTGTCGCTGAACACCGGCAACGCGGGCGCGGGGGGAACGGTCGCTGGCGTTCGCGAGCCAGGTGCAGTCATGAAAACCCACACGTAACCGTCGCGCTCTTCGCAGGGATAGTGCCCAGCAAAAATGCGATCCACGCGCAATTTGTCGTGACTCGACAAGGACGGAATCTCCAGACACTGACCGCTGCAGGCGTCGAACGTCCACCCGTGATAGCTGCACTCCAGAACCTTTCCATCAAACCGGCCATGAGACAGGGGAATGCCCCGATGCGGGCACGAGTCTCGCATCGCGAATGCTTGACCTTCGCTGGTGCGCCCCAACACCAGCGGCACTTCGAGCA
>JBBRPU010000572.1:0-1764 GCA_038227545.1 Candidatus Acidiferrales bacterium | reverse complement strand
GGCGCGCGCGCTTCCGGGATCCTGAACCGGTTGTAATGCATGCGGGCAGCCCATCATGAATGCGCGGCAGTGATCATCCTCGAAGGTGTCGCGCAAAATCTCCCACGCGGACATTGCCAGACGCCGCTGCCAAAGTTTCCCCTGAGGATGGGCGGCGAGCCGGTCGTTCAGCGACTTTCCAAAGCCGATGGGTGTGAACGCGATATCGGTAAGGATGGGCCGCACGGTTTCGTATTCCGTGATGAAGCGGCGGTAAGCGGCGCCATCTTTTTTTGAAAACTTTGCGAATTCATCGCAGGTGCAATCGAGGTCGCGCCATTGGGTCAAGTACGTGCCGTCCGGAAAAGGCATGTGAAATACGGGATCGGGGAAAATATATTCGAGGCCGTAATCGCCGAGCTTCAATTCGTCATTACGCAGAACGGGATTGGCATGGATGCCGTTGTGCGCGGACGAGCACACATCATGAGTGAAACCGCGCAGCGTGAGTTGCGCGCTCTTCACGCCGCCGCCGGCGACGGGACGGCCTTCCAGTACCACACAGCGGAATCCCGCTTTCGCCAGATAGGCCGCCGCCAAGAGGCTGTTGTGGCCTGCGCCCGCGACTACGATATCGAATTGATCAGCCACCTGAGTCCACTCCGTTGATGAGCGTTAGTCGAGCTGAGCTGCTAGATTTTGCCGAAGAGTTGGTGCGTCAACTTCCTTTTCCCAGCGCGATACCACCACGGCGGCCACACCGTTGCCGATCATGTTGACCAGGGCGCGCGCGGTACTCATAAACCGGTCTATACCCAGAAGCAACGCCATGCCCGCGACAGGGATTGTGGGAATCACCGTCAACGTAGCCACCAGCGCAATAAACGCCGCGCCCTGCACGCCGCTCGCACCCTTGGAAGTGAGCGTGGCCACGGCGAAAATCGTCAGTTGCTGCCCCAGCGTAAGATGCGTGTTTGTGGCTTGCGCGACGAACAGCGCCGCGAGCGTCATATACATGCTGGTGCCGTCGGTGTTGAAGGTGTAGCCCGTGGGAAGCACCAATCCCACTAAACCTTTCGAGCAACCCAGGCGCTCCATTTTTTCCATCAAGGTGGGCAAGGCAGCTTCGGACGAAGCTACACCGGTGACGATGAGAATTTCTTCCTTGATGTATCGCAGAAACTTGAAAATGCTGAAACCGGCCAGTCGCGCGATAGTGCCCAGGACCACCGCAACAAATAGAATGCACGTCAAATAAAATATTCCGATTAATTTCGCCAGGGGTCCCAGCGCAGCTATGCCATATTTGCCGACTGTAAACGCCATGGCCCCGAAAGCGCCGAGGGGTGCGAAACGCATGACAATGCTGACCACACCAAAAACCGTTTGCATCAGGCTGGAGAGGAAATCCAGCAGCGGCTTGCAGCGCGCGCCGCCGATGGACAATGCAAAACCAAACAACACGGAAACAAACAGCACCTGCAGAATGTCGCCTTTTGCGAACGCGTCGGTGACCGTGGTGGGAATGATGTGCAACACAAAGTCCGATACGCTTTGCGCCTTGGCTTGGCCGGCGTAGTCGGCCACCGCCTTGGGATCGAGCGTCGCGGGGTTTATATTCCAACCGCTTCCCGGGTGCACGACGTTACCGACGATCAGGCCGATCAGCAGCGCGAGAGTAGAGACCGTTTCGAAATAAAGGAGAGCTTTTCCGCCGACGCGACCGACCTTTTTCATGTTCTCCATGCCGGCAATGCCGGTCACCACGGTGCAAAAAATAACCAG
>JBBRPU010000571.1:0-1788 GCA_038227545.1 Candidatus Acidiferrales bacterium | reverse complement strand
TTTATAGGCGATGGCGATCAACCAATAGTGCATGGGCGCTTTTTCGAGATAGGCGACGCCGTCGAGGCGCGCGGTGACCCAGTCGCCGCTGGTGAGCATGTTGCGGCCGATCTGGGCCTGCACGGCGTCCACGTCGTCCATTAACGAAGGGGGAGAGACTACGCAGCCGAGATAGATGGCGGTAGCGACCAGGAAAACCAGCAGATAGATGGCGCGGTTTTGGCGCGGAACGATGGATTCGGAATGCTGTGACGGCGGGGCGAGATGGTTCATCCAGTCATCCGATGAGGTGCACCGCGCAAAAGATGACATGAAAGATTGTTCGTCTTCATGAGCGGAGCCCGCGCAGCATTTTAGCGGTGGTGACGGCCTGGCCCACGTGGCGTTGGGTGTGATCGGCGACGTGAACGAGGAGACCGCCAACCGTGGTGGGCAGCATTTCTCTACCAACGGTGCGAGGTTGCTCGAGCAGATCAGGATTGGAGGCGAGATTTGAAATGCGGGTGATGCTTTGGGACAGGGTTACGGATAACTCTTCGAATAGTTGCGCGGGAGAAGAATCGGTGTGGGGCTCCGATTTCAGCTTTTCGAGTTGCGCGGCAGTTAATTGGGAGGCTTCGGCGTAGGTGAGCAGGCGGTCTATGCTGCCCGCGATATGACGAATCTGGAATGCCACGGAAGGCAAGCCATGAACGCTCGCATGCAATTCTTCTTTTGTTAGTTCGCCGCACCACTTAGCCAAGTCCTCGCGCGCCAGCACGAGCGCGTGAATCACCGCGCGAGGCACGGCGCTGATTTCTGTATGAGTGTTTCTTAGCCAGGGTTCGGGCTGTAATTCCTGCATATCGCTATCTCAGAAGAAACAGTCTTGATCTGGGCGATTCCGTGCGGCTCGCGTTTTAGACGGCGTTACGGCTTGCTCTGCGAGTGAGCCGTGCGCTAGAGTCTCGGTTCGGTTCGAACTGATGACTCCTCCATATAAAGACAATCCCGTGCCGCTGCCGGGCGAACGCGCTCACGAAAGCGTTCGTGTGCTTATACCACGCGCGCGCATCAAGAAGCGCATCGGAGAGCTGGCCAGGAAAATCCGCAAAGATTTTCACGGTGAGCCTCTGCACCTCGTGGGAGTGCTGAAAGGCGCGGTGTTTTTTCTTGCGGACCTGGCGCGCCAAATTCCCGGAGAGGTGTCTTTTGATTTTATCGCAGTATCGAGCTATGGGGACGAGACGCATTCTTCGGGCCAGGTGCGGTTGACGAGGGACCTGGACTCCAGCATTGAAGGCAAAACGGTGATTGTGGTGGAAGATATTCTGGACACTGGAATGACCATGCACTATCTGCTGAGTATTTTTCAGCAGCGCAAGCCCAAGCATTTGCGGGTGGCGGTGCTACTGGATAAGCCGGAGCGGCGCATCACCGCCGTGCAGGCGGATTATATCGGGTTCAGGATTCCCAACGAATTTGTGGTGGGCTATGGACTCGATTACGCGGAACGTTATCGAAACTTACTAGATGTGGGAGTTCTGACGATTGGAAAAGTTACAAAACCCCGTAAGGCTGCAAAGAAAAAAGGCCAGGGGAAGTGACCGCGCCGGGCAGCGCGCGAGAAGTTGCGGCGCTGATTGATCACACGCTGCTGAAGCCGGAAGCTACACGAAATGATGTTGCGCGACTGTGTAAAGAGGCGCTGGAATATCAATTTGCGGCGGTGTGCGTTAATTCCCTATTTGTAGAGCAGGTTTCTGCAGCGTTGCGAAATTCCGCGGTGAAGACTTGCGTGGTGGCGGG
>JBBRPU010000570.1:0-1817 GCA_038227545.1 Candidatus Acidiferrales bacterium | reverse complement strand
TGCCGCGCAGGCGGATGGACCGGTGGTGCTGTGGGGCTTCACCGGGCGCGAAGAAGTTTCGCAGGCGTACGTTTTCGCGCAGGAAGATAATTTTTACTACCTGACCGGACTCAACGAAGAAGGCGCCGGGCTGATTATCCTGCCGCCGCAGAAACCAAACGAGGCAGTCTCCAGCGCAACGAGCGATCCGCTGGGCGGCGTGCGTGAAATCCTGTTTTTGCCGGCTAAAGATCCCGCCAAGGAAAAATGGAATGGCGTGCGCATGTCTCCCACGGATGCGGACATCACCGCGCATACCGGCTTCGCCAGTGTGAAGTCGTTTGCGGACATGCGCGCGACGGTTGAAAAACTGATCAAGACGTACCCGACGCTCGGCACTATTCTTCCTTACGAGAAAGAATTGGGGGGCTTCCCGCACGAAAAAAGCGTGGTGGACTGGCTGCAGGTCGCCGCCCCGCAAGACAAGCTGAAGGATGTGCGGCAGATTATTTATTCGCTGCGCGAAATTAAGTCACCGGGCGAGATTGCCTTCCTGACCAGGGCCATTGACCTTTCCGTGGATTCGCATCTGGAAGCGATGAAAATGATGCGGCCCGGGCTGTACGAATATCAGGTGGCGGCGAAAATGATGGAAGTGCACGCCATGGGCGGGTCGGAAGCGGAAGGCTACGCTCCCATCGTGGGCGCCGGACCAAATTCGGTGGCGCTGCACTACGACCAGCTGTCGCGAAAGATTGAGGATGGCGACATCGTCGTACTGGACGTCGGCGCGCAGTATGCGGGCTACTCCGCGGACATCACGCGCACGATGCCGGCCAACGGAAAATTCACTCCTCGGCAACGCGAGATTTACGACATTGTGCTGGGCGCGCAAAACGCCGCGCTGGCCGCGCTGAAACCCGGTATCAATCTCTGCAAAAAGGGCGATAAAAGCGTTTACAAAATTTCCTACGAATACATCAATTCGCACGGAAAAGATCGTCACGGGAAGTCGCTCGGCCAATATTACATTCACGGCCTCGGCCACGACATCGGGCTCGACGTACACGATCCCGGGCAGTACTGCGAACCGCTGCAGCCCGGCATGGTGGTGACCATGGAGCCGGGCATTTACATTCCGGAAGAAAATCTCGGCGTGCGCATTGAAGATGATGTGCTGATCACTTCCGACGGCTACAAGCTGCTGAGTGAAAAATTGCCGCGCAATGCCGACGAGATAGAAAAAATTATGGCGAACGCGGCGAAAGAGCGCTCGGCGAGCAACCGGCAAGCGGTGTCCACGACTAGTTTGCCCATTCAGGAAGCGTTGATCAAAACCACAAAGGAAGACACTTTTACAAGCAGCACCGTCCTGCCAGATTGCTACACCTACGCGGTCGTGCGTGGTGATCCAGAAAATGGTCCGTCCGTGACCATTTCAAAACTTGCAGAAGGATGTAAGGTGCCGTGGCACACGCATTCGGCGAATGCGCAAGTGTTGTTCGCCAGTGGAACTTTCCAATTGGAAATGAAGGGACAAGCGGTACAGGTTCTAACGCAAGGGTCCTACGCGTACGTTCCCGCCAACCATCAGCATCAGGAAAGCTGCCTCGACAGTTGCCTGTACTATGTCATCCGCGAGGGTCCCGCTGATGTGCATTACGTCAACCAGGCCGGTGGCGAGATCGCACCCACAGTAGCCCTGGCAGCGGTCGGCGAGCGACTGGCTGCCGCGGCTCCTCGATGATCGTGCTTATCACTTCAGACAGCTAGAACCTGATGAGTTAGAAGTCACCCCGCAATGCTTTCGAGATAGAAAAATCATGGCGGAGTCCGCT
>JBBRPU010000569.1:0-1843 GCA_038227545.1 Candidatus Acidiferrales bacterium | reverse complement strand
TTGGGACATC
The DNA here is from genome assembly GCA_038227545.1 of Candidatus Acidiferrales bacterium. Classification (GTDB taxonomy): domain Bacteria; phylum Acidobacteriota; class Terriglobia; order Acidiferrales; family UBA7541; genus Acidiferrum. The sequence continues at coordinate 1,833 of JBBRPU010000569.1, read as the reverse complement.
GCGAAGAAGCCCTCAACTATGCGATGCAATTCGCCCGCGATATGGAAACTGATACCGCCGATAAATTTGTCGCCATGTACGTCAATAAATGGACGCTGGGCTACGGCGAGCGCGGCAAGCAGGCGGTTACGGAGCTGATCAATCGTGGCACCGCCGCGGGCCTGCTCCCGGGTCCTCCCTCGGTTGAATTTCTCGGCGAGTAGCACGCTCCGCCGCATTTTGCGCTTCGCACCCGAATCCACTATTGTGTTTCCGCCATGAATATTAAAAGCATGGGCCCCCGCGTTTGTGTTTCTGCGTTTGTATTTCTTTCGGCAATCTCTGCAACTCGAGCGCAAACCGCCTCCGAGCTTCAGAACCGACCCTCCAACCGCACCAATGCTGCAGACCATTGGCCGCAGCAAGCGATTCGTGGTGCGCATGCCATGGTGGCCACCGACGAAGCGCTCGGCTCCCAGGCCGGCGTTGAAATTCTAAAGCGTGGCGGCAACGCCGTGGACGCCGCCGTCGCGGTAGCCTTTGCGCTCGCGGTTGTCGAGCCGGCCGCGGGAAATATCGGTGGCGGCGGATTCATGCTGGTGCGCCTCGCCGATGGCAAAACAAATTTTTTCGATTACCGCGAAGTGGCCCCGGGCCAGGCCACGCGCGACATGTACATAAAAGATGGCCAGCTCATCCCCGATGCCAGCACGCTGGGCTTTCGTTCCGTCGCCGTTCCCGGCACCGTCGCGGGATTGGAGCTCGCGCTTAAGACCCACGGAACCATGAAACTTGCCGACGTCATGGCTCCCGCCATCCGCCTGGCCAAACATGGCTTCCGTATCACCGAAAAATTGGTACGCGAACTGGAAGAAGAAAAACCCGGCCTGCAGCAGTTCACCGTCAGCACGCGTATTTTTTTGAATAACGGCCACGCATACAAGGTCGGTGATATTTTTCGACAGCCGGAGCTGGCGGCGACTCTGCAGCGCATCGCCAAAAACGGAGCGGCCGATTTTTATCGCGGCGAAACAGCGCGCCTGCTGGTCGCCGACATGCAAAGCAATGGCGGCATCATTTCCGCGGACGATCTGGCAAATTACCGCCCCAAGGTTCGCGAAGTTCTGCGAGCGCAGTATCAGATCGAAGGCCACCGCTGGGAGGTGCTGACTTCTCCGCCGCCCAGTTCCGGTGGCGTAGCCATTATTGAAGCCCTAAATATGTTGGAGCAGACCGTGTTGAAAGGCTGGGACGATCCGCAAAGCGTCCACGTCGTTGCGGAAACCATGCGCCGCGTTTTCGCTGACCGCGCCGCATATCTCGCCGATCCCGATTATTCGAATGTGCCCGTCGCTGGTCTCATCGCGGAGTGTTACGCGAAAGAGCTGGCCGCCACGATTGACCCGCAGCGCGCTTCTTCCAGCCAGCAGGTAAAAGCCGGCAATCCCCATGTTTGCGGGATTTCCGCGTCCCAGGACGGCGACCCGCAAAACATCGTCAGTCTCGGCGAAGGCCCGCACACTACGCATTTCTCCGTGGTAGATGCCGCGGGCAACGCCGTCGGCAGCACCTACACGCTCAATGACAGCTACGGCTCGCACGCAACCAGCAGAGCGGGATTTCTGCTCAACGACGAAATGGACGATTTCACCACTCAACCCGGCGTTCCCAACGCGCTTTTTGGCCTGATTCAATCCGACGCCAACGCTATCGCGCCGGGCCATCGCCCGCTAAGTTCGATGACTCCCACAATTTTGCTGCGCGACGGCAAATTGAGTTTCGTCACCGGTTCCCCCGGAGGGCCCACCATTATTTCGGCCACTCTCCTCACCGTCATCAACTGGATGCGCCTCG
>JBBRPU010000568.1:0-1859 GCA_038227545.1 Candidatus Acidiferrales bacterium | reverse complement strand
AGCCGCCGGCGCATATGCGCTTGAGATTTTGTCGCGCGCCGATCGTGGTCGAGAGATGGGCCACACCGCGCGTCTAAACGCCAAGCAAAAGTTCTGCGCCAACGACGTGATCCCGCGCTACGAACGGTACTATCAACGCGTTCTGGAAACCGCCGAAGCGGCCAAAGCCTGAACTGCAGTGGTCTCCGCGCGCTCGCGGATGTGGCTCAGCACGCGCATGTGAATGCGATGAATGACGTAGTTCGACCACCAGTGCCAGTAGGTGGCCGGCCACATGGTGTGCTGGTACCAGGTGGTTCCTTCCAGACGCGTTCTTCCGCCAGGTAAAGCAGTCAATAGAAACTGTCCGCCGTGAGAAATAAAATAACCATGCAGGTGGGGGGGCTGGATATGTCCGTAAGGAGTCAGCTCGTTTAGTGGCTCGGGATTTACTTCCACGTCAAATTTCAACAGGCGCGGTTCATCCCATACGGTGATCGGTTCCACGAACGGTCCAGTAGAAAACACGCAACGGCGCGAAGCGCCAACTCCTGAACCGGTAATTTCCGCACGAATGGGATACGCGATGCCTGCGCGGAACAGCAATTCCCGCGGCGGAGCTATTTCACCGAAGGCCATCACCTGATTCCAAACTTTTTCGCGCGGCGCATTGATGTCAACGGAAGAGCGCACCACAAATTCGGGCGGCTTAGGAGCGGCGGCGTGCTCGCCGATAAATGCGAGCGGGAGCACGAGCAAGATGGCCGAAAATAGTGCGGGACGGTTATGCAGTCCCCAGTGGAAATGCTGGATAAACGCGCCGACGCTGCCACCCAGAAATGCCAGGAATAACGCGATGGGTGCGGCCATCATTACGCAGATGATTCCCTCTACAGCAATGCCCACGATCACCACTCCTAAAATCAAAATGGGGACGAGGGCAACCTCCATACATTCGCCGAATGACCTGGGCTCGTGATAGCTGTACAAGAGCACTGAGAACATGCCCATGCAGAACGGCAGTGCGATAAAAAGGCTCCATCCGTACGAGCCCAGAGCGTGAATACCGAGATAGAGAAATGCCAAGCCGATGCCGGCGGTGAGGAACACGGAGAGAAGCTCTATGGCTAATTTGTCCCTGGGTATAACGCGATCGAGCGCTCTAACATGCGGCCAGGGTGGAGCAATGTGGGCGGGGTTCGCCGCCGGCCGAGAAGGCAAGAAGCACAAAATCAGAAAAAAGATGAGATTCAAAAAAGGGATAAAGAACAGGCATACCAGCCACAACGGCGCCGCTGCGTCGCGCAGCCGTCGCAGCGTTAGCATGACGCCCACATATATGAACGGCAAAGCGGTCAGGAGCAGCATGAACAGCAGGTGCTTTTCCCCACCGTTGAGGTGATTCAAGCGGGCGGCTTTACCGAGCGGGACCCAATAATTAAAAAATACGCCGGCCTTTGGAGAGTATGGACCAGCTAAATAACGATCAATATTGTGTTTAATGGCGAAACCGAGGAAGCCCACGAGGGCGTAGGTTTGCCGGCCGACGGTCCCGTCCCAGCGAAAAATGTTTGCTGTGGGTTTGGATGGCTGAGGCATTTTCCCTCCACACGACAAAATCCAGAATGCAAACCGGCTTTACTAAATTTATTTCCTGGTTGCGGGGGACCTTTCCAGCTTTTCTAGCGGGGAGCAGGAAGTTGTGGCCGCGCAATGGCGGCGCGCAGCGATCCAGCGATAGGCGACGCGTAGCATTCGCATCATGCCGGGAAGCGCGGCTAGCCAGACCAGCGGGCGCGCCCACCAGATTTCGCGCGCCAGCGCGACGGCAGCATCAGCGCCGCCGACTTGCCGTCCATCGCTTAGCAGCAGCCGCATCT
>JBBRPU010000567.1:0-1859 GCA_038227545.1 Candidatus Acidiferrales bacterium | reverse complement strand
TCCTCAAATTGGGATGGAGCCCGGCCGGAAGCGGAGCGAAATTTTGAATATGTTTTTCCCGAAATGACCATGGCCATCAAGTACCAGGGAATGACGGTGGCGGATATCGGCAGCAGATTCCTGCGTTACAACTACATGGTTCTGGGAGCGCTTACCTTGTTCATGGTGGGGGGAATCTGGCTGACGTACCGCAACGTTTCGCGGGAGATGACGCTGGCGCGACTGAAATCCGATTTTGTCGCGAATGTGTCGCACGAACTGCGGACGCCCCTGGCGTTGATCCGGCTATATGCCGAGACGCTAGAGTTGGGGCGTCTGACTGCCAAGGAAAAGTATCAGGAATATTTCCGTATCATCCGCGAAGAGAGCGAACGGCTGACGGCGCTTATCAACAATATTCTGGATTTTTCGCGTATTGACGCCGGGCGCAAGGAATACGAGTTCCAGGAAACGAATCTGGGCGAGCTGGTGCATTCGACTCTGGAGTCTTACCGTTTCCAGATTCAGCAAAACGGATTTGGGTTTGAAGAAAACATTGCCGGGGATATTCCGCCGGTGAATGTGGACCGCGAAGCGATTGCGCGGTCGCTGCTGAACCTGGTGAACAACGCGCTGAAATATTCGAGAGATCAGAAATATATCGGGGTGAGCCTGTACCGGGTGAACGGCTCGGTGAACCTGGAAGTGAAAGACCGGGGCATCGGGATTCCGGCCAACGAGCAGGAGAAAATCTTCGAAAAGTTTTACCGCTGCGGAGACCCGCTGGTGCACAACGTGAAGGGCTCGGGACTGGGACTCTCGCTGGTGCGGCACATCGCGCGGGCGCACGGGGGAGATGTGCTGGTGGAAAGCGCGCCGGACAAAGGCAGCAAATTCACAATCGCGCTGCCGCTGGTGTCGCCGCTTTCGCACGCCGGGAGTGTCGCGGTATGAGAGCTACAAATTTGAATGTCCCCACGAAGCACAAGGGAGACAGCATGGGAGCAGCGAAGATTCTGATCGTGGAAGATGAGCCGAACATGGTCGCGGGCCTGCGGGATAACTTCGAATACGAAGGTTTCCAGGTGCTGACGGCCATGGACGGAGTCGAAGGGCTGGAGCGGGCGCTGAAGGAGTCTCCCGATTTGGTGGTGCTGGACGTGATGATGCCGCGCATGAGCGGGCTGGACGTCTGCAAACAGTTGAAGGCCAAGCGGCCATCCATTCCCATCATCATGCTGACGGCGCGAGGACAGGAAGTGGACAAAGTGGTGGGACTGGAACTCGGCGCAGACGATTACGTCACCAAACCGTTTTCTATTCGGGAGCTGCTGGCCAGGGTGAAAGCGGTCTTGCGGCGAGCGCAAGCGGTGCCCAAGGAGCAAGACCGCTACTCGTTTGGAGATGTGGAAGTGAATCTGCGGAGTTATCAGGTGATGCGCGGCGGCAACACCGTGGAGTTTTCAGGCAAAGAGTTCGACCTGCTGAAACATTTTCTGTGCCATTCCGGGGAAACGCTGAGCCGCGACCGGTTGCTCGACGAAGTTTGGGGCTACGAGAACTTTCCGACCACTCGGACGGTGGACGCGCACATCGTGCGCATTCGGCAAAAGCTGGAGCCGGTGCCGGACCAGCCGCGATTTTTTCTGACCGTGCATGGCGTGGGCTACAAATTCGTAGGATGAAATGATTATGACGACGAGCTTCGATATGAAAAACAACGCCGGAAAAATAGCGAGCACCGCGCCCGGGAATTTGGCAGGACGGAAGTCCGGAGCAAAGCGGGCTGGCGACACAATGGAAAGCACCTTGTTGCTGCAACAGGAACTGGATGCGGTAAGCCGCGAGTATGGAAAGCTGCAGCAGGCGGTCTATGAGGC
>JBBRPU010000566.1:0-1861 GCA_038227545.1 Candidatus Acidiferrales bacterium | reverse complement strand
GCTACGAACCGCGTCATTTCCCGCACTACAATCTTGGCCGCGCTTACCTGGGAAAAGAAATGTACGCGCGCGCCGCCCGTTGTTTCGAAGAAGCTCTGGAAGTTGAGCCGCGCTACGGCTTGGCTCGAGAGGCGCTCGATTCCCTGCGTCGCTTGGTGAACTAATCACTTTCGCAATTGTTGCGCTGCCAGGTCGCCCGGTTTCACGATGCGGTCGTACACATAAAGCAGTAAAGCAGTGAGCACGCCGATCGCGGTCACCACCCACCAAATCATTTGCGGCCGGCGCTGTACTTCACCGTAGTGATGCAGCAGGAATCCGCCGAGCGGTCCGGCGATCAGCGAACCAATACCAATCGGCAGAAACGCAAATCCCATGTACGTTCCCTGCTGTCCCGCGGGCGCAAGTCTGGAAATGTATTCGTAATAGCGCGGCGATTGCGTGATTTCTCCCAGCGAAACGGCAAAAAGCGTCGCGTAGGCCATGAACGCGCTCGGATGCAGGGTCAAAATAATCCACGCCAGCGCAGAGATTAGTGTTCCGAGAGTGATGGCGCGGAAGGCCGGGATTCTTTTTGTCAGAAGACTCACAATAAGTTGAAGCGCGATGACCGTCAGCGGCCCGGTAACCAGCATCAGCTCCGTATCGGTGCTGGAGTTTACATAATCGTGAACATAAATCGGCAGAATAATGAACTCCTGCCAGTACACGATCCAGTAGCCGGAAAAAATCAAAAGAAAAATCATGAAGCGCGGATTGCTGAGCACGGTTAGAAAATTGCGTCCGGCCTCGCCGGCGCTGGCAGTCTGGACGTCGTTGGAACGACGGGGCTCCTTAAAAAACAGCAGCACGCCGAAAAACATCAGGAACACGCTCAGCGCGGCCACGCGAAACACATTTTCCACGCTCATGTGCTGGTGCACCCACGAAGCCATATACGGCCCCGCGGCCCCGCCGATATTAACGAGCGTGTAGTAAATCGAATAGCCGATGGAGCGGACGTTTTCTTTAGAGGCGCGCGCCGTCGTTCCCACGACGCAGGGCTTCACCAGCGCAATGCCCAGTGCGGGCAACATCAGCACAAAGCCCACCAGCAACCACAGCGGCATGGCAGAGCGCACCGGGGCGATCCAGGAAGAACCGAGCGAGCCGAGCAGAAAATACGAACAACTCAAAATAAAATATGCCAGCGAAAGGGAGCGGCGAAATCCCAGGCGATCAGCTAACGTTCCACCAAACGCGGCGAGAAACCACACCAGTCCGCCGAAAAGTCCTGTCAGGCTGCTAGCTTGCGCTGCCGGAAAACTGAGCGTCTCGTGCAGATAACGCGCCAGCGACGCAAACGCCGCATAGTAGGAAAGGCGTTCGAACAGTTCGCTGATGTTGGCGACCCAGAACGGGCGCTCGAAGCCATCGCGAATCTCCGCCATACGCCCGCCAAAACTCATTCGCCCTCCGGCACGCGCGCATCCGCCAGTGCGCCGCGATTCTAATGGAATAGCGCGGTTTTTACACGGCGATTAGTGACGACCGCCAACGTGCAAGATACATACCCCGATGTAGGGTAAAATAGCTCTCCAGCCCACGCGCAGGCGAAACTAAACCGGCGCCGCAAGAATCCAAGGATATAACGCAGCTACTGAGGGAAAAACGTGACTAAGAATCGCTATGCAATTCCGCTTTTGATCTTGTCTCTAGCGCTCACGCTGATCAGCTACGCTCCGCGCGTTGTGGCACAAAATAAGGTCATGGGCGAAATCAAGTTTGAAGGCACCACCAAGACCGAAAAAGAAGCGGGCGTTTGGGTGGATGACCAGTACGTGGGCTACCTCAAGGAGTTGAAGGGCAATAAGAAAGTAAT
>JBBRPU010000565.1:0-1876 GCA_038227545.1 Candidatus Acidiferrales bacterium | reverse complement strand
CAATCGTGCCGTCTTTGATGCCTTCCAGAATTGCTTCGAGATGTTCCGCGCTTCGCAGCGGAGGAGCCATTTTCGTATTTGTATCGTAACCTTCCACCGCCGCATCGGTCAGCGTAAAATGATGCGGCGTAACTTCGCAGCTCACCTGCAACCCGCTTTTCTTGGCGCCCCGCACCAGCTCCAGCGAGCCGCGCGCCGACAAGTGCGCAATGTGCAATCGCGCGCCCGTCAACTCCGCAAGTTGCACGTCGCGCGCCACGCAAACCGATTCGGCTGCGGCAGGCATCCCGCGCAATCCCATTCGCGTGGACGTCACCCCTTCGCGCATCACCGCTCCATGCGCCAGCGATACATCTTCCGCATGCTCGATCACCGGCAGATCCAGCGAGCGGCAGTACTCCATCACCTGCCGCGTTAGCTTAGCGGTGGCAATCGGCCGCCCATCGTCGGAGACCGCCACGATTCCCGCCTCTTTCATCGAAGCAATTTCCGCAATATTTTCACCGTTGCTGCCCACCGAAGCTGCGCCAATCGGCCACACCCGCACACTACCTGTTGATTTCGCGCGATCCACAATAAATCGCGTCACCGACGCGTTGTCGTTCACCGGCTTGGTGTTGGGCATGCAACACACCGCCGTGAAACCGCCCCGCGCCGCTGCCCGCGTTCCCGTTTCAATGCTTTCTGAGGATTCCTGCCCCGGCTCGCGCAAATGCACGTGCATGTCAATAAATCCCGGCGCGACAATCATTCCGCTGGCGTCAAAAACTTCCACGTCTTTCGCGCTCGCAATTTTTCCCGGCGCGCCAATCTCTGCAATCTTTTCTCCGTCCAGAAGAACGTCTAGCGCCGCATCCTTCTTGCTGGCCGGATCCAAAACGCGCCCGTTCTTAATCAGCAGCATGCGTGGATTCCTTTTTCTCGGTAGGCGTCGTCCGTCCCGCTGGTTCGGATTCTGCCAGCACGTTACCGGCATCTTCCGCTCCGCCGGACATCAGCAGAAACAGCAGCGCCATGCGCACGGCGATTCCGTTCGTAACCTGTTCCAGCACGCACGATTGCGCGCCGTCGGCAACTTCGGGCGAAATTTCCACTCCGCGATTCATCGGGCCCGGATGCAGGATCATCGCCTCTCGATTTGCACCACGCAGCCGCTCAGAATTCAGCTGGTAAGCCAGAATATATTCTTCCGCTGACAAAGTAGGCTCATACATGCGCTCCGTCTGTACGCGCAGCACCAGAATTACGTCTGCGCCTTCCAACCCTTCTTCTATCCGCGACACCCGACGTATCTTCGTGCCCGGAGCAATATTTTCAAGTTCCTTCGGCACCCACATCGCCGGCCCGCACAACGTAAACTCGCAGCCGAATTTTCCTAGCAGATGTATGTTCGAGCGCGCCACGCGACTGTGTTGGATGTCTCCCAGAATCGTCATTTTCAGATTTTCAATAGAGCCGCGCCGGTCTCGAATGGTCAGCGCATCCAGTAAACCCTGCGAAGGATGCTCATGCGTGCCATCCCCGGCGTTAATCACCGGAATGTCCAGGTTGCGGGCCACAAAATCCGCCGCCCCCGACGAAGCATGCCGCATTACCAGGCAATCCGGCTTCATGGCGTTGAGCGTATACACCGTGTCCAGCAGCGATTCGCCCTTTTTCAAACTCGAAGCTTCCGCCTGCAAATTCATGGTATCCGCGCCCAGGCGCGATGCCGCGGTATTGAAACTGATGCGCGTGCGCGTGGAATTCTCAAAAAACGCCAGTGCCACGGTCTTGCCGCGCAAGGTCGCCAGTTTTTTTAAGGGATGCCGCTGAATTTCCTGAAAGAGCTTACTTTGATCCAGTAGAAAAGTTAATTCGTCCGCGCTGAGCGGTT
>JBBRPU010000564.1:0-1878 GCA_038227545.1 Candidatus Acidiferrales bacterium | reverse complement strand
CCGCCGGTGGACAAAATCTCGATGCGCAGCGCGGCGAGCCGCTTCGCGAAGTCCAGAATGCCGGTCTTGTCAAAAACGCTGATGAGTGCGCGCTGCACTGCCATGTACTTCCTCCAGGGCCAAAGGCACAACAGTGTAAGCGTCGCATACCGATGGCGAAAGGAAAAATGCCGCGGTGGAAAACTCTGGCGGAAATATATTTTCAGAGAATCTTGCAGGGAAATTTTAACGGGAATGGGCGGCCGTCAACGCCGAATACGAGCTAGGACTTAACCAGGGCTTTCAGCTTGACATGGCCTTCGAGAACTTCCACTACGTATTCGACGTCGTGACAATTTTTCTGTTTCTGCAGGTCTTTGGTCTTTTTCAGCACGAATTCGTTGAAGCTGGAGCGCGTGAGCCTGTCGGTATCTTCGCCGGCGTTTTGCTTGGCTTGCAGAAAGGCCTCGTAGAGCTCGCCAATCTTTTCGGTCTCCTGCTCGGGTTTGGAACAAACCATGCGGAACGACGGGGGGCCGGCGCTTGCCGCGGCGGGTGAGACGGATTCGCTTACGGCGACTGCATTCGCGGCGGCGGCGGCGGCGTCAGCAGCCGCAGTGGCGGCCAGAGCGTCCGCGGCTTTCTGAGCGCGCTCGCTCTCAATCTTTTTCGCGGCGGCGCCGAAGTGGCGCTGCACTTTGCCTTCTTCTTTCTGTTGCAGGCGCTTGCGGAAAATATCCTTATATTTGGCGTACGTCTGGGTGAGGTTGTTGTAGCGGAAGCGTTGGCCGAATTTCAGTTCCCCGCCACGCTCGGCGTAGCGCTTGGCCAACAGCTCGAGACGCCACTCAATTTCCGTGGGCGGACGCTTGCGGCCTCCGCCAAAATATTGATCGTATTCGATCTTAAGCTGGCGAATGTCACGCTCGAACTGGTTCAGTTCTTCGTCAATGGAGGAGGTGACAGCCACGGGCGGAGCCTCTATCTCTATGCTAAAAGCAGGGTCGGGCGAGGTCAATCGGGGGGCGGAGCTGCGGCGCGAAAGGGGTACCGTACCTTTAGCCACCGGTGACGACAGGGCGGTAATCGCGAGGCCGGGTGAGTAAGACCTGCGTCATTAGCATGGTTGCAGCATGGAAGCAGGTTCCTCAGCCGCCTGGAGAAAGCGGCGGCTTCGGAATGACAAGTTTTTTTGAGCGGTGACGATGGCAGGAAATGTCGGCACGTTGACAGGGTTCCGTTGCGGTGTCGGCGCGTTGAGAGGGTTGCGTTGCGGTGGGGCGGTGGCTGTGCTGAAATATGGCCGTGGACGCCCGCAAACCGCGCAAGCATCGAACCCACCGCATCGCCATTGGCAAGCCGGCGCTTTCGGCAGAGCAATCGGAGCAGTTGCGCAGCATTCCGTCGGTGGATGAAGTGCTTTTGCGGCCGCGTGTCGCGGCGATCACCAAGCGCATGGATCGAGATTTACTGGTCGCGCTGGTTCGGGATGTTCTGGCACGGGTGCGCGGACAAATCACCGGGTCGGTGGCGACGAAGGTGAACGAAGTGCCTGTGGTGAACGCATCCTCGATCGAAGAGTTGATTGCCGATGAAGCCGGCCGCGTGTTGCAGCCTTCGCTGCAAGCGGTCATCAACGCCACCGGCGTCATTCTGCACACCAACCTGGGCCGGGCGCCGCTTTCCGGCGCGATTGTGGAGGCCATTCGAATTGCCGCCTCGCAATACAGCAATCTGGAATACAACCTGGAAGCGGGAGCGCGCGGGAAGCGCGACGATCACACGCGGGAATGGCTGATGCGGCTGACTGGCGCGGAAGATGCCATCGTGGTGAACAACTGCGCGGCGGCGGTGCTGCTGGTTCTGGCGGCGTTGGCCAGGTCTGGCGAAGTGATCGTG
>JBBRPU010000563.1:0-1882 GCA_038227545.1 Candidatus Acidiferrales bacterium | reverse complement strand
CCAGATCGTTGACGAAAAATTTGTTGGAGTACTCGTCGCAGGCGTAATAACACTCGCGCTGAATTTTCTGCGTCTTGATGCGCTCCTCGCGATAATCCATGCCGCGATATTTAAGTTCCCAGGCGGGAACATGCTCGACGTAGTCGGTTTCGGGAACGATGGGGCGGCCCGCTTCCAGAACCAGGACGTTGAGACCTTTTTCGGTGAGCTCTTTGGCGGCCCAGCCGCCGGTGATTCCCGAGCCGACGACGATGGCATCATAAATTTTTGCAGCGGGCATCCAGTCTCCTAAGCCTTACTCGTGTCGGTAACCGGCGTACATCCGTGGTAAGCGCCGGGAATAATTTCCTTGCGAAGTTCCTTGGTAAAACCAATTTCGGAAGTGTAATAGCCGTAGAGGGTCAGGCGTTTCACGACGCCAAAAAAATTCCCTTCGAGCTGATCGTTGTGATGGCGACGAACGTACGGACGATGGTCCATATCTTCCCGTTCGATGGCAAAACGCTGATCAAGCTCGCGGAGCAGAGCGTCCTGCTGGGCGGGCGACGCATCAATAAAGTCTTTGGCAAAAATAGCATTGCTGCGCTTGTCCACATCGTCGAGTCCGGCAAGGAAGCTTTGGCGCTCGTCATCGTGAGCCCACTCGGTGAGGATCAAGTCAATGAATTCGTTGACGCGCACCGCTTTGGCGCCGGGCGTGTCGGTTTCGGGAATGATGAGGTCGGTGATGGTTGTGAGGGTGGCGTTCTGGTGCGGATTGAGAGTGCGCGGCGTGTAATTGGATTTCGGCTGCGCGGCTTGAAACATGGCGAGCAGTGGAGAATCCGCGACGGGCATGACAGCACCGGCGCTTAATAATTTGAAAAGTTCACGCCGCAGCATGAGGCCTCCCGATGATGCGTTGTGCGGATTGATGTGGCTGCGCGCTGCCATATTTGATGGCCATTTCTCGGGCAGCCTGTAAAGCAGCCACGGTTTCGCCTGAAGAAATAAACTCCATAGCCACATAGCCATTAAAGCCCAGTTGGCCCAGCTTGCGAAAGATATTTGGATAATTGATCTCGCCGGTGCCGGGCTCGTGGCGTCCGGGAACGTCGGCGATGTGGACTACGCCGATAATGTCGAGATTTTTATCGAGCTTGGCGAGAAGATTACCCTCGGCAATCTGGTCGTGGAAGAAATCGTAGAGAAATTGAATGTTGGGAGCGCCTGCGGAGCGGACGATCTCGAAGCCTTCCAGCACGGAGGTCAGGAAGTACTTGGGATTTTCCAGGGGATCAATATTTTCGAGCAGCAGGCCGACTTTTTTTGTGGCGGTGATTTCGGCGGCGCGTTTGAGGGCTTCCACGCAGGAATCATGCATCTGCTGGTGGCTCTGGCCAGGAACTTTGTCGCCGGTCAGCAGAATTAATTTGTTGCACTCCAACTCTTCGAGGATGGGCAGCTTGGCGCGCACTTCGTTCAGGAAAGCGTCACGTTGTGCGGGGTCGCACAGGCTGTGAGAGATGCCACTGCAGGCGTCCACGGTGAGATGCAGCCGGTTTTTTTGGGCGCGAAATCTGGCGTAATCGTCTTTGCTCCAGTTTTTGTATTCCTCGACCAATTCGACCGCGGAGTAACCGGCCTGCGCCACTTTTTCGATGCGTTGTTCGAAGGGAAGTTTTTCGTAGACGGTCCAGAGCATGACGGAAAGAGAGAAGGGCGGCATTCCGCCGGCAGACTGCCGCGTGGGGGCGGAGTACGCAAATGATGCGGGAGCGGAAGCGGTGGTGATGGCGGAAGCGGCGGCGGCTCCCGCGCAAGCGCCAAAAAATTGGCGGCGGAGCACGCTAGGCGCCCAGCAATTCGTTGCGCACGTTTTTCAAGACGTAGGCGGCCCGTT
>JBBRPU010000562.1:0-1884 GCA_038227545.1 Candidatus Acidiferrales bacterium | reverse complement strand
TTGCCATCCGGAAACGGCATGATGCGCGAGATGCCAAAAGATTTAGGATCGAGCGACAGTACCAATTCTTCGCCCATGCCAGTGCGATCGGCACGGTAGATGGCCTTGGTACCAGCCTTGGTGAAGTAGAGAGATTTTCCGTCAGGTGAGGGCGCTACGGCTAAACCCGCAACGATGCGCTTGGAACTGCCTCCCAGCGTTGGTACCGACCAAGTTTCATCTTTACCAAAAACCCGGCGGTAATAAATCTCGGTGCCATCGGCGGAAAAATTGGTTACGAACTTGTCGCTCTCGTCGTTGGTCAGCTGTAACGCTTCCCCCCCGGTGGCCAGCATGAGGAAGACTTGCTCCACGCCAGCGACGGGCGAACTGAAGGCCACGGCGTGACCGTCGGGCGAGAGGCGCGCCTGATCCATGGGTTTATCCCAATGGCTTATTTGCGCAATTTTTCCCGGCCCGGCTTGGTTCTTCGAACCCGCGCCGAAATGGTACGCGGCATAACCTGCCAGGGCGATGGCGAGAATGGCGACGGCCAAGCCCAGCCACAACTTTTTCTTCCCTGCTGAGGCTGCGGCTTGCTGCGATGCGCGCGCGTCATTATCCGCTGCGGCCACCGCTTCCTGGGCGGCGGCTTTCCCGGAACCGGATAGTCGGCCGGAATCGGTGTCGCGGCGCAGGCGGCGCAAATCGGAATGGATGTCCGCGGCGGACTGATAGCGCAGACCGGCGTCTTTCTCGATGGACTTATTGATGATGCGCTCGAGTTCCGCCGGGGAGTCGGGATTCAGTCTGGCCACGGATGCGGGCGTGGCATCCAAAATCGCTTTGAAGATTACTCCCGAAGTGTCACCGCGGAATGGCAGCGTGCCCGTGGACATTTCGTAGAGGACGGCGCCGAAAGAAAAGAGGTCGGTGCGCGCGTCGAGTTCTTTTCCGCGCACTTGCTCGGGCGACATGTAGGCGACGGTGCCGAGGGTGCTTCCGGGGCTGGTGAGTTGCTCGTCATCGCCACCCATGGTGGCCAAGGTGTTGGCGGCCTGGAGCGAGTTTTTTGGAGCCCTTACTTTGGCGAGACCGAAATCGAGAATCTTGGTGTGACCTTTTTCGGTGACGAAAATATTGGCGGGCTTGATATCGCGGTGCACGATACCTTTGGAGTGCGCGGCGTCGAGTCCGGCGGCAATGCCGATGGCGGCTTCGAGCAATTCCTCCATGTCCATGGGGCGGTTGGAGATTGCGTGCTTGAGAGTTTTTCCTTCCAGAAATTCCATGGCGATGAAGGCTTTGCCGTTTTCTTCGCCGATGTCGTAAATGGTGCAGATGTTGGGGTGATTGAGGGCGGAGGCGGCTTGCGCTTCCCTTTTGAAGCGGGCGAGGGCTTGCGCGTCGGCGGCGACGGTTTCCGGGAGAAATTTGAGGGCGACGAAGCGAAGCAGGCGAGTGTCTTCGGCTTTGTAGACTACGCCCATGCCGCCTCCGCCGAGGCGGTCTAGGATGCGGTAATGAGAAATGGTTTGGCCGATCAGAGACGAAGGATTGTCCATTTTGGTAGGCGCTCATATTAGGTTGAGAGCGGAATTTATGTCAACGCGGGGTGGTGCCGGGGATGAAACGGTATGGTGTATTTACTTTGCGCAGCCATCGCATCGCGGGAAGGAGACAAAAAGCATGGCGGCACGAAGGAAAATCTGTTTGATCGAAAATGCAATACGCGAACAGCAGGTTCCTCCCCCGCCTGGAAAAAACGGCGGGCTCGGGATGACATCGCGTCGTTGGATGCTGGGTAGTGCGTTTTAGTTCAACGGCCTTTCACTGACGGTCGCCGGAGTTTGAATTTAGGCGGGTTTGGAGCCGGCGGTCCAGGGGTGGGGTTTGCGGGCTTCG
>JBBRPU010000561.1:0-1888 GCA_038227545.1 Candidatus Acidiferrales bacterium | reverse complement strand
TACGACGATATGGTCATGGCCAAAACGCAGATTCGTTCGCGCATCGAAACCGATAACGCCAACCGCGAGAAAAAAATCGCGCAACTGAATGATTTCATCGCGCGCTTTTCAGCCGGCACGCGTTCCGCGCAGGCCACTTCGCGCAAAAAAGAAGTCGAGCGGCTGCAGACCACCGAACTGGCGCGCTCCAACATTGCCCGCCCCTATATTCGCTTCGCCATCGAGCGCGGCTCCGGCCGTCATCCGCTCGAAATCAAGAGCATCGCGAAGTCTTACGACGACCTGAAAGTGATCAAGCCGTTCACCGCCAGCATCAGCCGCGGAGAAAAAATTGCGCTCACCGGCCGCAACGGTACCGGCAAGACCACTTTGCTGAAATCTCTCATTCGCAACGCCGAAGGTTTCATTGACGCCGCCGAAAAAGTTTTCCCCATAGACGGCGGCAGCGTGAAGTGGGGCCACGAAGTGACCGTGGGATATTTCGCGCAGGACCACCGCGACTCCGTGGTTTCCGATTACACGGCCATCGAATGGCTGTGGCAGTTCAATCCCCAGTCCACACAGGAAGAGATTCGTGGCCTGTTGGGTCAGATGTTGTTCAGCGGGGAGGACGCGCTCAAGCAGACGAAAGCACTAAGCGGCGGCGAAATTGCACGCATGATTTTTTGCCGGCTGATGCTGCAAAAACCAAATTTCCTGGTGTTGGACGAACCGACAAACCACCTGGATCTGGAATCCATCAACGCGCTGAATATCGCGCTGCAAAAATACGATGGCACGGTCTTGCTGGTTACTCACGACGAAGACGTGCTCGACGAAGTGGCCACGCGCATCTGGCACTTTAAGCACGGGAAAATCGAAGATTTCAAAGGCCCCTACGCCGACTACCTGATCATGTCCCGCGAAAAAGCGTCCTAGCCTTTGCCGGGCTAGTGCCCTCCGCCGCCCGAAATCTCTCGTACGATGGATCCCACAAACCCTTTGGCATCCCCAAACAGCATCAGCGTTTTGTCATTGTAATAAAGCGGATTATCAATGCCCGCAAATCCCGCGCTCATGCCGCGCTTGATTACCATCACCGTGCGCGCTTTGTCCACGTCCAGGATCGGCATGCCATAAATCGGGCTGCTCGCATCCGTGCGCGCCGCGGGATTGGTCACGTCATTCGCGCCAATCACCAGCGCCACATCGGTCTGCGCAAAATCTCCGTTGGCGTCGTCCATTTCCATCAACTTATCGTAGGGAATATCCGCCTCCGCCAACAGCACGTTCATGTGTCCCGGCATGCGTCCCGCCACGGGATGGATTCCGAATCGCACATCCACGCCGCGTTTCGTCAGCGCATCGTATAACTCGCGCACCTTGTGTTGCGCCTGCGATACCGCCATTCCGTAACCTGGCACAATCACCACTTTATTCGCCGCCGCGAGAATTCCCGCCGCTTCCTCCGGGCTCGCGCTCTTCACCGGCCGCGCTTCGGCGCCGCCCGCCACCGCCGCCTGCTCCTGGCCGAACGCTCCAAACAACACATTCGAAAACGAGCGGTTCATGGCCTTCGACATATTCACCGACAAAATAAATCCCGAAGCGCCGTCCAACGCGCCGGCGATGATCAGCAGTTTGTTGTCCAGCACAAAGCCCATCGCGGCCGCCGACAATCCCGCATAGGAATTCAAAAGTGAAATCACCGTGGGCATGTCCGCGCCGCCAATGGGAATAATCATCAGCACGCCAAAAATCAGCGGCAGGATTACGATCAACGGGTACAGATAAACTTTCTCGGGATGCATCACCAGCATCGCTGCGACAATCACCGCGACTGCCAGCACCGCCAGGTTGACGAAATTCTGACCCTTGTAGGTGATGGGACGCTGCGGCAAAAGTTCCT
>JBBRPU010000560.1:0-1893 GCA_038227545.1 Candidatus Acidiferrales bacterium | reverse complement strand
TTGACCACTCCGAGCCCCAATGCAGCCAGGTCTCGCTCCACTACTCGCCCGTCCGGATGGGCGGCCCGCCAAGTCTGGGTAAACTGCCCGGTCAACCGCCGTGAAATAGAGCGGTCGCCCATGGGACTCGAATCCAGTCTTAATAGATTAGCCATGACAAACCTCCAATACATCAGATGCAGCATACTCAACAACTGTTGCATACATTAACACAACGAACGTATCCTAAACAACAAGCGAATTTTTAGGCTATAATGAATTCGGGAGCACTACGATATGCTTCACAAGGACTGCGAGCGACTCGATCCCCGGATACGCAGAACGCGCCAGTTATTGCAGGATGCACTCCGCAACTTATTGGAACAGAAGGAGTTCGACAAGATTTCCGTTCAGGACATTACCGAAGCGGCGACCCTGAATCGCGCGACTTTTTACGCGCACTATGCCGACAAATTTGCTCTGCTCGGCGAATTGACGCGCGTCAGTTTCCTCAGGCTCCTGGCTCAACGAGATGTTCTCTTCGATGGCACCTGCGCGACCGCCTTTCACCCCATTATTCTGGCGGTCTGCGATTATTTGGCTGACCTGCAAAAATCCCACTCCTTCAATCAGCATCAATTTGAGCCGTTCGTGGAAGCCACCATCATTGATCAAATTCGGATCGTGCTGCTGGATGGATTCGACCGTCACCCGATAAATCGTACCGTGCCGCAGGAAATAATTGTGGCTGCCGCGAGCTGGGCGATCTACGGGGCGGTCAAGCAGTGGGTGGACACTCCGGGACGCGCCCCGGCGGAAGAATTCGTCTCAGTAGCCGCGGAATTGGTACGCCCCATTCTGATGGCGGGGACCGCTGCAGTTCCCGCCCCTGGCTACGAGCCGCGGCCGGCCATGCAGCAACCGTAGTGGTGCGGGTACTTCGCGTCAGCGCTCGCCGGCGCGCTTCACGCGAATGTCCACCGGGGGACTATCTTCCGCGCCGTGTGGCAGCGCGTCGCGCTCCACGCGAAAGTCCGGCTGACCCTGCAGCAAGCGCACGCAGCGATTCCATCGCAGGATGCTGTCGTCATTTCCCGGCGGACGGACTTTCTCCGCCTCCGCAAAACATTTCATGGCCTCTTCCACCAGCGGCAGCAGAATATGCGCGGAATATCCGCTGCGCAACTGCACTTTGGCGCGCCGCTCGTGGAGCAGCCCGGTGTAGTAAGCGCGCTCGTATGCGTCCTTCAAACTGTGAAAGATTTCTTCCACCTCGGCATAACGGTCACCCGCGTAACCGGTGAACTGGTCCGTGATGGAAAGGCCCAGCAGGCGCTTCGCCAGTTGATGCCCGGAATCCACCGACAAAATATCCCGGCAGATAGACTCTGCCTCTTCCGGCTCATTCAGATAACGGTACAGTTCTGCTTTGGCGATCGCTTCGGCAATTCCCGCTCGCGAAATCGCTTTCAGTTGGGCGTCCATGCGTCCTCCCCTACGTCCGCGACAGCATCAGCCGTCAAAAAATTAATCGCGTCAGTTGCGCTTCTCACTGGAGCCGCGTAATTTGCGGAACAACATCGTCAACGGATCGTAAAACTCGTCCACCACCCGCTCTTTCAGCGGAATGATGGCGTTGTCGGTAATGTGAATTTCTTCCGGGCACACTTCCGTGCAGCACTTCGTAATATTGCAGAGTCCCAGCCCCAGTTCTTCCTTGAGCAGCCGCGTGCGGCTGGCGCCATCAAGTGGATGCATCTCCAGTCCGGCCACGCGCACAAAAAAACGCGGACCGCCAAACTGTTCCTTCTTATCGTGATCGCGCAAAACGTGGCAAACGTTCTGGCACAGGAAACATTCGATGCACTTGCGAAATTCCTGCACCCGGTCAACATCCAGCTGCGAAATTTTCCA
>JBBRPU010000559.1:0-1894 GCA_038227545.1 Candidatus Acidiferrales bacterium | reverse complement strand
CCTACATTTACACGCGTTACGGCAATCCCACGCTCGCTGTGGCCCAGGGAAAAATCGCGGCGCTCGAGGGAGCGGAAGCCGCGGTGGTCACCGCGAGCGGCATGGCCGCCATTTCCTGCGCGCTCCTCGGCGCGCTCAAAAAAGGTGACGAGCTCATCTCCACCGCGCAGCTTTACGGCGGCAGTTACCGCCTGATGCGCGACATTTTCCCGGACATGGGCATCCAGGTCCACCACGTGGAAACCGATCTGGCCGGTATGGAAGAAAAATTATCTTCCCGCACAAAAGTTCTGTATGTCGAAACGCCCACCAATCCCATGTTGCGCCTGGTGGATCTGCACAAAGCGGTGGCTTTCGCCAAAAAACACCAACTCATCTCCGTCATCGACAACACCTTCGCCACCCCGGTGCTGCAGAATCCCATCGCCATGGGCTATGACATGGTGGTGCACAGCGCCACCAAAGCGCTCGCCGGCCACTCCGACATCATCGCCGGTGCGGTAGCCGGCAGCGCCACCTGGATGAAGCGCATCCAGCACATGGTGATTTCCCTGGGCGGTTCGATGGACCCGGAAGCCGCCTTCCTGCTGATTCGCGGAATGAAGACTCTCGGCTTGCGCGTGGCGCGCCAGTGCGAAAACGCCATGGCCGTCGCGAAATTTCTGGAAAAGCATCACAAGGTCGCGCGCGTGCATTACCCAGGTCTGAAATCTCACCCCGATCACGCCATCGCCAAAAAACAGATGCGCGGATTCGGCTCCATGCTGGCTTTCGATTTGAAAGGCGGCCTCGCCGCAGCGCGGCGCTTCGGCGACCGCGTGCAGCTTTTCCTGTTAGCCGTCAGCCTCGGCGGGGTGGAATCCTTGGTGGCCCTGCCGCTATACACTTCGCACTACAACATGAGTGCGGAAGAGTTGCGTCGCGCGGGCGTTAGTCCCGGCACAGTCAGAGTTTCCATTGGCGTGGAAGATGCGGCGGATTTAATCGAAGATTTGAAGCAAGCGCTGCGATGACTGTATTTCAGAGGGACTAAATCGTCGCCAGCGGCACCGGTATATCCCAGCCCGGCTGTTCCGGCAGCAGCGACCTCACAATATCCTCAAGTTCATGCGCGCTGTGTACCTGCTCAGGATAGTTGTAGCAGTTGATGTCGTACGAGCCGCCGAATTTCGCGCGCACCACCTGCAGCTCTTCCTGCAAGCGCAATGACACGCGCTGAGCATTGACCGTATCCGTTTCCGGTAAGACCAGCCCGAATAAATCCGTCGACAGGCGATAGATGGAATCGGTAGGCCGCAGCTTGCGCGAAATGGCCTTGGCAGCGTCACCCCACGAAGCGGGGTCCACGTTGGTGCGTCCGGCGGTTTGCCCCGGCAACGCTTTCACCAGCAGCAAGGACAAAGTTTTCTCGGTAGCCACGGCGCGGCGAAATTCCATGGTCAGCCGATCCCAGAAATGATTGATGTCCGGCATGGATTGCAACAGGTCCACGCTGGCCTGATGGCGCAACTCAACGTTGCGTTCCAGCTCTTCCAGCAGGTGCTGCTTAAGTTGGCGAACCATGCGCTGGCGGTCCACCAGGTAGCCCACAAATAGCAGCGTCAAAGCGCAGAAACCGAAAAACGCCACGCGCAGGGTCCACTTGTTTCCTTCGGGATGCACGAACACCAGCGGGTACATGAATGCCGCCAGGCCGGCGGCCAGCACCAGTACAAACACGGCGGCAAGAACGGTGAGCTGCAGCTCACGGCGCTCCAGATGATCCAGTTCCGCGCGGGTCAGCTTGGACATAATTCCAGCGGCCCCAAGTCCGCTGATTCGACGGATCGGCCCAATAGGTTCAGTTTCGAGGCGAAAATGGTGCCGGACAATAGCCCACGCAAGGCAGACGTAT
>JBBRPU010000558.1:0-1895 GCA_038227545.1 Candidatus Acidiferrales bacterium | reverse complement strand
GGCGCATCCCGGTGAGCCCGTGTTGGCTTACTTCGAATTCGCCCCCGGCGATGCCGAGGATCGCACGGCTCTGCTCACCGATGCGAAGCTGGCGCATGATGCAGGCTTGGAAATGGACGCCGCCGATCTGAGCGAACGGACGAGCTACAAGCTGACGAGAGTGGCTGCGCCGGTGGCAACGAATGCACCGGGCGGGCCGCCCGCTGCGGCACCATCGGCAGGGCAGGGCAAGATGCCCAGCCCGGCAGGCGAGACGCCCACCCTACCCAAACAGCCCGCGTTTCCTGAAGCGGTGGCCCGAGTCCTGAATGTTTCTGATTCCATCATCGCCCCAGCGGCCAGTGTGTTCGACCAGCTCGACGCGCTTGCCGCCGATGGTCAACTGACCGATGCGGAACTCGCCGACAGCGCGCAAACCATTATTGACCGGCTGCCGGATATTGCGCGGGAAGCCGATTTGCAACCGCTAATCAACGCCCTTGCAGAAGCGATGCTGGAAGCCTTCAATGGCTGAGATCGACATCAAGGTCGCTCCGATTGCGGACGCGGTGGAGAGTATTACTCGGCGGACGATTCTGCCCACGAAGCTAGGCTCGGCGGATATTGCCCGCGTCATTCCACTGGAACTCCGCGAGGCGGCGCAGTTTTCGGCCAAGGTCGAAAACGTCCGTTACCTCCAATACATTCAGGATCAGGTCGAAAAGAAACTCAGCCTCACCCGGCGCGGGGAGAATGGAGCGGGGGCGTTTGTTAGTCGCGAAAAATTCATTGCCGAGTTGCGACAGATCGCGAGGGACGAGGGGATCGCCGCCACCGACGGACGCCAGGGCACACTGCAAGACCCGGCCAGCTTTGCTCGGGCGAAGCTCATCTACGACACGCAGATCCAGCGGGCAGCCGGTTACGCCAAATGGCAGCGCGACCAGAACCCGAATCGGCTGGTGAACTACCCATGCCAGGAACTCATTCGTATCGGCGAACGCCGCGTGCCACGCGACTGGCAAGCCCGCTGGCTGGCCGAGGGCGGAAAACTTTTCGCCGGGCGCATGATCGCGGCGAAGAACGATAAAATCTGGACGGGCATTTCGCGGTTTCGCACGCCGTGGCCTCCGTTCGATTTCAACTCCGGCATGGGCCTGCGCGATATTAGTCGCAGCGAAGCGGAACAGCTCAGCGTCATCCCGAAAGACACCGTGATCGCACCGTCAGAAGTCCGCTTCAACGACACTCTGCAAGCCTCGCTGAAGGGAATCAAACCCGCGAACCGTCAACCGCTGATTGATGAATTCGGCGATCAAATCGTGATCGATGGCGACACGGTGAAGTGGCAGGGGCATGTCATTCGCGATCTTTTTGAGCAGTCTAAAGACTTGGAATACAAGGCCCGGATTTCCCTTGGTAAAACCTCGCCCGCTGCCGTGGAGAAATTCAAAGAACTCGGCATCGATCTCTCGGACTACGAGTTTGATTTGAGTGCGGATGATATTCGCCATGCCCGCAAGAAACACGGCCCGCCTGGAGTGGATGCGAAAGGCAGACCCGTGGGCGAGCGCAATGGAACCCAGCGCCCGATCACTGCCGCCGATTTTGAAGCGTTGCCATTCGTGTTGCGCTCACCAGACATCGTCGGCCAAGGACTGGAACCCGACACGTTTGCTTTGACTAAAGACCTCGATGGGAACCTCATTTCCATCTGGATCACCCGGTCGTTGAAGACGCTAAAAACAAATCTGCAAAGCCTGTGGAAAAAAAATTAGCAACCTTACCCAACTGCCCGATGATCGAAATCCCCAGGCTCTTTACGTCTGAAACGATGTTGGTTATCAGTTGCCGCTAGAAGATTAAGCCCCATGAGCGTCAAAATCAAGATCACGATCAAGGTCGATGAAGCCTCG
>JBBRPU010000557.1:0-1907 GCA_038227545.1 Candidatus Acidiferrales bacterium | reverse complement strand
AGCCGCCGGCGCATATGCGCTTGAGATTTTGTCGCGCGCCGATCGTGGTCGAGAGATGGGCCACACCGCGCGTCTAAACGCCAAGCAAAAGTTCTGCGCCAACGACGTGATCCCGCGCTACGAACGGTACTATCAACGCGTGCTGGAAACCGCCGAAGCGGCGAAGGCCTGAACTGCAGCGGTCTCCGCGCGCTCGCGGATGTGATTCTGAAGATCAGCAACCCACAAACAAATAAAAACCGGCTTTACTAATTTATTTCCTGGTTGCGGGGGACCGTTCCAGCTTTTCTAGCGGGGAGCAGGAAGTTGTGGCCGCGCAATGGCGGCGCGCGGCGATCCAGCGATAGGCGACGCGTAGGATTCGCATCATGCCGGGAAGCGCGGCGAGCCAGACCAGCGGGCGCGACCACCAGATTTCGCGCGCCAGCGCGACGGCAGCATCAGCGCCGCCGAATTGCCGTCCATCGCTTAGCAGCAGCCGCATCTCGCGCAGCAATTCTGTCTGCGAAAGCCCGAGGAGCGGGCCGACGCGCGAATCCTGCAGCGGAGCGAGCGCAAATCCTCGTTTCTGCAATGCTGGCGCAAGAGCTCGGACAATTTTCAGGCAGAAAGCACAATCGGCGTCGAAGAACAGCCAGCCGCGAGCGTGCCGTCCCTTGCTGTCGGTGAATTCTGAAGTAAGAGAGATCATGGTCGTGCTTTCAAGAAGGCCCAAAATTCTTGTTCGTGCGAAGAAGTCAAATAATGGTCACCAGCAAGCTGTAAATTACGCGGAGGGTGCCCCACCACCGCCTTGTAGGACCTGCCCGCCGTGGCGGGTGGGTCCGGCATTTATTTTTTCCGCCCGTTGAACACGCTACCCAGCTTTTTTGCGGCCGGTGCCCAGCAGCGTGATCACTTTGCCGCGCAACTTGACGACGCCTTTGAGGGCGGCGTCGGGCATGCGCACCACCTCTTCAAACAGTCCGGTCATGGCGCTCAGAAAATCCAGCATGCTTTCCAAACGTTCGAGCGTGTAGGGATCTTTCACCGGATGCGCTTTGATTTCGTGCACGCACTCGGCGAGGAGCTTTAAAGTGGGATCAATCTCCCGGCGCTTGCGCTCCTCCGAGACGATGCGAAAAATTTCGAAAACGTCCTTGGTGCAATCGAAATGGTCGCGGCGATCGCCAAGAACGTGCACCACGCGCACAATGCGCCAACCCTGCAACTCGCGCAGGCTGGTGCTCACGTTGGAGCGCGCGACGGCCAGTATCACGGCGATTTCGTCCGCGGGCAGCGGATGCGGAGAAATGAAAAGCAGGGCGTGAATCTGGGCGACGGTGCGGTTGATGCCCCAGCGGGTGCCCATTTCTCCCCAATGGAGGACGAATTTCTGGGCGGCGGGGGTGAGTGGCGGACTTTGTGTGTGTTCAGTCATTTCTGTATAGTCAGAAATTACAGTTGTGGGAGGTAGATGTCAAGAGAATCTTTTAGCGGCCCTTCCCCGCTACCCTTACGCAGCCTTGGTCCCGCTGACGATGAGGACCTCGGCCGGAAAACTCATGCCATGCTCGGTGGAATACTCTCGAAGGGATTCGAGAAACTCGTGCGTAACCGCCCGGTACTGTTCGCTCGAAATCAAGGCCATTTTTTCGCGCAGGGAGTCGGACATTTCCATGCGCACGGCCAGATATTCTTCTGCGGAGAGGGGTGCCTCAATATGAAATTGCAAAAGTTGCTCCGCCGCGTTAGCAGCGCCGGCCAGGTGCAGAATATCTCGCAACTTGCCGGGCGCAGCGAAGCGGAAGGTATCCAGGGCTTCCGACTGCGGCGGTAGCGATGGAACGTGGCGGTCCATCACTCGCGACAGCGCGTAGTGAAAAGGATTGGTTTCCACAAAATGCCATACCGCCAGGGCGAACTTT
>JBBRPU010000556.1:0-1908 GCA_038227545.1 Candidatus Acidiferrales bacterium | reverse complement strand
GCCAGCTATCTCGGCGCTGCGCAGTGAAAATCCCTATCTCGATTTTGCGCGCGCCATCGAATTTTTCTACCAGCCGCCGCGTTACTCCGCGGGCATTCATCCCACCGCGGTGATTGCCAGGTCCGCTCGCGTTGCCGGCGGCGCGCACATTGGTCCCTATTGTTTCGTGGACGAAGACGCCGAAATTGGCGGCAACGCTGTGCTGCACAGCTTCGTCAGCGTCTATCGTGGCGCGAAAATTGGGCATGACTTTTTCGCGCACGCCCACGCAGTGGTTCGCGAATTCTGCACCATCGGTGACCGCGTGATTCTGCAGAATGGGGTGATCATCGGCGGCGACGGCTTGGGTTTTGCAAAAGGCAAAGACGGCAGCTGGTACAAGATTTCACAGTCCGGGGCCGCGGTGTTGGAAGACGACGTGGAAGTGCAATCCAATGCCTGCGTGGATCGCGCCACGGTGGGGGAAACGCGCATCGGCCGGGGCGCAAAACTGGATGACCTGGTGCTCGTTGGCCACGCGTCCAAGGTCGGTAGGAATGCGATGCTGTGCGGGCAGGTCGGCCTGGCTGG
Source organism: Candidatus Acidiferrales bacterium (assembly GCA_038227545.1). Taxonomy (GTDB): domain Bacteria; phylum Acidobacteriota; class Terriglobia; order Acidiferrales; family UBA7541; genus Acidiferrum. The sequence continues at coordinate 1,338 of JBBRPU010000556.1, read as the reverse complement.
CTCAACGCAAATTGGCGACGGCTGCATCCTCGCCGGACAAGTGGGAACAGCCGGGCACTTGAGCGTAGGACAGAACTCCGTAGTCACCGCCAAGAGCGGGATACCGAATGATGTTCCGCCGCGGTCCATGTATTCCGGTTATCCCGCGGTGGACAATCGTCAATGGCTGAAATCGGTGGCGGCCCTCAACCGCCTGCCTGAATTGCAAAAACGCGTGTGGGAGTTGGAAGCCGAAATAGAAAAGTTGAAGGCGCGCAACGGTTGAAGCGCGGTTACCCGCTGGAGTCACGCGGCACCGGGAAATCCGATAGGTCGCTGCTCCGGAGGAAGCCCCACCGCCATCTCGAAATGCACCAGATCATTCAGAGCGTCGCGATCGTCGAGAGAAAATCCCTTTGAGTCGACGGGCTGAAGGAACTCCACGAGGATTTCGCCCGGATGCAATTCCAGGGAACGCTTTTTCATCAATAAATGCGCGCCGGAGCACGCCACCGGCACGATGGGGACACCGGCCTTTATCGCCATCACCACCGCACCTTTTTTGAATCGTTGCAGGCGGCCATCTTCGCTCCGAGTACCTTCCGGATAGATCAAGAAGGATTGACCCGCCCGCAATGCTTCGGTGGCTTTCTCGAGACTGACGATTGCGGAGTCATGCCCGCGCTCGACTGGAATGAACCCGGCAAGTCGAAATGCCTGCCCGACAATCGGAAACCGGAAGAGAGATTCCTTCAGCAGTATGGCGATACGTCGAGGGATCGCTCCCACTACAGCAGGCGCGTCTAACGTACTGGTGTGATTCGCCGCGAACAGGCAAGGACCTGGTGGGATGCGCTCGGTTCCGGTCACACGCACGCGCACGCCAGCGGCACGCACAAAAAACATTACCCCACCGATACCAGCGGCGTAGATTGGCTCGGGGTCTTTAACAAGAAGCGTGTAGATCAACAGCGCCGGGCCCACCAGCAAAATATAAATCGAAATAGAAATGCCGACGAGTATGGTGCGGATCATGACTTACGGTGCACTCTTTCGCACGGATGTGCGCAAGTCAAGAGCGCCATCGCGCGCGTGGGGTTACCTGGCGGCGTGGATGGCGGCGGCATCGGTAGCTCCATGCAGCAATCCGTCGCGGATGTGCCGGGCTCTTTCGTTAGCGTGAGAATCTTCAGCGACGTCGTAAAACGTCTCCGCTACTCCGCTAATACGCACGTCCATGTTGCTCTCGACACCTTCACGGCGAACCCGCAGGTGGATGGTGCCCCCGGGTTTCTGTTGACGGACCCATTCGTTCAGTCGCTTGGGTGGATCGCCGCCGTTCCACTTCACGATGAAGTC
>JBBRPU010000555.1:0-1910 GCA_038227545.1 Candidatus Acidiferrales bacterium | reverse complement strand
CGGGCCAGTAGAGCTTGTCGGGATTGGAAACTTTGATAGGCAGGTTGGCCGTAGTTGCCGGCGTTTGTTTTACGGGAGCGCGGTGTTTGGACGGCGCGGCCTTTTTTGAGCGCGACGATTTGTTCTTGGTTTTCATGCGTCAGACTCCGGCATACGAACTTCCAGAGCGCTTTTGTCATCGCGGAGGCCTAAGAACACGGGCTGGCGAAGTTTCTTGTCGGAGGTCCACTCCTGATAGGAGATCTGCGCGACGAGTTTGGGATTCAGGAAAGTGACGTCGCGGTCGCGCGGTGGGTCCACGAAAGCGCTTTGCTTACGGACGAGCGGCCGAAATTTCTTGAACAGCATGGCAAGACTTTCGGAGTTGAAACCAGTGCCGACTTTTCCGACGAAGCGAAGCTTGCCGCGTTCATAGGCTCCCAGAAGTAATGCGCCGAAGTGGCTGCGCGACCCGGAAGGCTGCGTGAATCCGCCGATCACGAATTCGTCTTCCTGATGGACTTTCACTTTAAGCCAGGACGTGGAGCGGCCCTCGATGTAGCGGGAGGCTAAATCCTTGGCGACCAGGCCTTCGAATTTACGCTGGATGGCGAGGCGGTACGCTTGCAGTCCATCGTCGGCCAAGCGCGCGGACGGTACGATTAATTTATTGCGCTTGACGGATTCTTCGAGAGCGGCGCGACGCTCGGAGAGCGGGCGGGAGCGCAAATCTTTTCCGTTTTTGTAGAGGCAATCGAATACCGCGAAAACGGATTTGCCGGTATCGAAATTCTGCAGCAATTGAAAGCGCGATACGCCCTCGCGATCGAATACGGAGACTTCGCCATCGAGAAGAAGCGTGGTGGGGCGCAATGCGGTGATGGCCGCGGCGATAGCGGAGAAGCGCGCGGTGCGATCAATGGCGTTGCGGGAAAACAGGCGGACGCGGGCGCCTTCTTTATAGGCGAGGATGCGATAGCCATCGTATTTTTTTTCGTAGACCCAACCCGGTTTGTGAAAGGGCTCACGGACCAGAGTGGCCAGCATGGGTTGGACGCGAAATGGAATCAGCGGGGCCAAGTGAGCGAGGAGAGCCGATTCAGGCAGAAGTCTTTCGGCGGATTTTTGTTTTCCGCGCGGCCGCGGATTTAGCGGCAGGTTTTACTTTTGCGGCGGAAGCGCGGGGCTTGGCCGCGCGCTTAGGCGATTTTGCGGGCATCGGATCGCCGGTGGCGGCTTTTTCTACGTCGCCGCCGCCTTCGCGCGCGATATCCGCCAGGAGGCGATTGGAAATCGCGGAGCGCGGCTCATCCTGCGCAATATCGGCGTCGGTGGCGAATGCATCGCGATGCTTGATGAGCAGCCAGGAAGTTTTTGTGCTGCTGCCGAAGCCGCGGGTGCGCACGAGCACCCAGGAACCGTTTAATTTCTTGCCGTGCAATGTAAATTTCAAGTCACCTTTTTGCAAGGCGGCCGCGGGATCTGGGCTTTCGGATGTCCAAGTGCCTTTGTCCCACACCATGACGGTGCCACCACCGTATTCGCCTTCGGGAATGACGCCTTCGAAGCTGGCGTAATCAATGGGGTGATCTTCGACCTGCATGGCCAGCCGCTTTACGGAAGGATCGAGCGAAGGGCCTTTAGGCACCGCCCAGGAAAGAAGAGTGCCGCGGAATTCGAGTCGAAAATCGTAGTGGAGCGCGGTGGCGCGATGCTTTTGCACCACGTAGATGAGAGACTTTTGATGTTTGGGCGAGCTTTTATCTCCGGAGGGCTCCGAGGTGATTTTGAAGTCGCGCTTCTTACGATATTCGTTGAGGGGCATGTCGGAATCTATATAACAGTTGCTGCAATTCGCGTAAGGGAAAAATTCGGGCTCGCATTTGTTATCAAGAACGCGAGCCCGAACTCCTCGACCACAGCAGGTTAGT
>JBBRPU010000554.1:0-1912 GCA_038227545.1 Candidatus Acidiferrales bacterium | reverse complement strand
GCGAGCAATTCGCCGCCGGCTAGCTGCAGGATGAGTTCAGCGCAGCGGCGGGAAGCTAGCTCGGCCATTTCGGGATCCGCGCCGCGACCGAAACGGGTGGAGGCTTCGGTGTGCAGCTTGAGAGCACGAGTGGCGCGACGAATGGCGATGGGATCGAACCAGGCGCACTCAATCAAAACATTTTTTGTGGAGAAAGATATTTCGGTTTCGGCGCCGCCCATGATGCCAGCGATGCCGACGATGCGCGAGCCGTCGCCATCGCAGATTACGCAGGTGCCGGGGTCGAGCTGGCGCTCCAGGCCGTCGAGAGTTTTGGTTTTCTCTCCAGATCCGGTGGTAGTGGCAGCGCCTGTTATGCGCGGGTTTGCGCCGCGTACGACGATGGAGTGTTCGCGCAATTTGTCGTAGTCGAAGGTGTGAAGCGGGTGGCCGAGCTCAAGCATGACGTAATTGGATACGTCCACGACGTTGTTGATGCTGGTGACGCCGCAGGCTTCGAGGCGGTCTTTCAGCCAGGCGGGAGACGGTTGAATTTTTACGCCGCGAATGACGCGGGCAGTGAAGCGGCCGCAGAGCTCGGGCGAGCGAATTTCAACTTTTACGGCGTCGCTGGTCTTGGCTGTGCCTTCGGCGGGTTTGGGTGATACAGGCTTCAGCGGAATTTTGTACAGCGCGCTGACTTCACGCGCGATTCCGTAATGGCTGAGGCAGTCCGGGCGATTGGAAGTGACTTCGGCGTCTATAACCGCGCCGTGAGGGCCGTTTTTAAAAGTTTCCACGCCAGCGATGTTGGTGCCGGATAGCGCGAGGCGCGAAGCCAACTCGTCCGGGGTGCCGGCGACGGCGACGAAATCCTGGAGCCAGTTGTAGACGACTTTCATGAGGGTTCGCCGTCCGGATTTAACTGGCCGAGGTAGATCCAGGTGGAGAATTCCATGCGAACCTTGCCGTCTTGCTGATGCGCGTCGAACAGATTGTCGAGCGCAGCGATCATGGGCGCGAAATTTGGGTGGCCTTCCGATGGCGCATAGGAACTGCTGCGCAGGCGGCCGCGCAGGCCTTCGCGATCGAAAATCTGAAAGTTGGGTAGCTCGCGGGTCAAAAATTTGTCGTGGCCGAAAAACTCGCGCATGTGTTCGACCTGCGGATAGGAATCCTTGACGCGAGAATAATCGGTGCCGAAACGTTGAAGCAAATCTTCGTAAGCTTGCGCGAAGCCGTCTTCCGCGGTGCTGCGGTCGTTCCACACAACGGCGACCCAGCCGCTGGGGCGCAAAATACGCGCCAATTCGCCGCGTGTCGCGGAGGGCTCAAACCAGTGGAAAGCCTGACCGGCGGTGACGAAACTAACGCTGGCGTCCCCAAGAGTGGTGGATTCAGCGGAGCCGTCAATGCTGGTGAAGCGCGGATAGGCAGCCAGATATTCTTCGCCGGCTTGGCGCATGTCCTGGTTGGGCTCGACGCCAAACACGGCGTTGCCATTTTTCAGTAAAAGTTCGGCGAGGAATCCGGTGCCGGAACCGATGTCGGCAATCGCGTGCGCGGGAGTCAGGAGGCATTGCATCTGCATCAGGTCGAGCACGCCTGCGGGATAGCGCGGCCGGTAGCGCAGATAGTCCGCGACACGATTCGAAAAGCGGTTTTTGGCATCTGAAAACTTCACGGTGCCGCCTTCACTCATGGAAATTGCCGCAGGAAGCGCACATCGTTTTGGAAAAACACCTGAATATCATCAATGCCGTATTTCAGCATGGCCAGGCGATCAATGCCGATGCCGAAGGCGAAGCCGCTGACTTTTTTAGGGTCATAGTTTACGAAGCCGTAGACGGCGGGGTCTACCATGCCCGCGCCGAAGAGTTCAATCCAGCCGGAGCCTTTGCATTTGGAGCAGGTGGCGCCGGTCGAATTAGTG
>JBBRPU010000553.1:0-1912 GCA_038227545.1 Candidatus Acidiferrales bacterium | reverse complement strand
GGGCCGATCCCGTCGCCGGGAATCAGAGTGATGGAGTGAGTCACCTTTTCATTATTGACGCGAACCGTGATCGCGTATCATGGCCGCATGGGCTTTCGCCTCCGGACAGCGCAAGGCAAGCTCAAGATAGAACACAGCATTATCGATAATCTGAAAAAAGTGTTGGAGCGCCTGCTGGCGGAAACGCCGGAAATCCGGTCGATTATCCCCGGCGTGATCCGGCCGGTACGCGATGCCAAGGGTATGGTGAAAATTCATATCACGGTGGCTACGCAGAACGGCTGGAAGGCGATTGCGCTGAGTGGGGGCGCGCGCCAGGAGTTGTTTGTGAGCACCGCGATGTCGAAGGAAGAACTGGAAGCGGCATTTGCACTGGCGCTTTCGCATCGCTGAGTGCAAGGGGAGCGCCGTGCCAGAATCTGTCATGGCCTTTTGTTCCAATTGCGGCAACCAAGTCGCTGACGATGCCAAATTTTGTGCTGCGTGCGGGAACCCCGCGCGGCCGGGGGCGGCGGGCGCTACCGGGGCTGCTTCCGGGCCAACGCTGGGCGGCGCGCCGGAGCCTGTTTCCCATCTGGATTACACCATTCAGGGTGACAACCTTCAGATTGCGCGCGTGCGCCTGGCACTGGGCCAGGAGGTGTATGCCGAAGCGGGCAAGATGATCTACAAGACGGCCAACGTGAGTTGGGAAACGCGGATGAGCGGCAATACGCTGGGCGAAAAACTGCTGGGCGCGCTGCGCCGCACGGTTACGGGCGAATCGCTCTTCGTCACTTATTTTCGGGCTAATTCCGCCAACGCGGAAGTTGGCTTTGCGGGAAGCTATCCGGGTAAGATTCAGGCGATCGAACTTGCGCCGGGGCAGGCAATTCTCGCTCAGCGCGATGCGTTCTTGTTCGCTCAGCCCACAGTAAGCCTTTCCGTGGCTCTGGTGCGTAAACTGGGCGCGGGGTTCTTTGGCGGCGAAGGTTTTGTGCTGGAAAAGCTGACTGGGCCCGGCACTGTTTTCATTCACGCGGGTGGCGATTTCATTGAGTTCACGTTGAACCCCGGCGAGCGGCTGCAGGTAAGCGTCGGCTGCATTGTTGCCTTCGATGAGACGGTGGATTACGACATTGAATACGTAGGCGGCATCAAGACGGCGCTGTTTGGCGGCGAAGGTTTATTCCTGGCGACGCTGACAGGGCCGGGGCGCTTGCTGGTGCAATCGATGACGCTTGAAAAGATGCGGCGCGAATTAGCGCCCACCCGCCATGGCGGCGATTCGCATAATCCGCTGCAATCGGTGACGGGCATGTTCTCAGGGAGTGAGGATTAATGAGCAGGATGATTGCGTGTTTGTTGTTTTCAGGAATTGTATTGCGCGCCGCGGAGACTCCGGACGAACTGGCGCGCTCTTTATTCAAAGAGCTGATTGAGATCAACACCACCGATTCGGTGGGGAACTGCACAACAGCCGCACAGGCCGTCGCCGCGCGATTGAAAGCCGCGGGCTTCCCTGCCGCTGATGTTCAAGTGTTAGGGCCCGCCCCGCGGAAAGGAAATCTGGTGGCCCGTTTTCGGAGCGCCGCGCCGAAGCGAAAGCCGCTGCTCCTGCTGGCGCATCTGGACGTGGTGGAGGCCAAGCGCTCCGATTGGTCCGTCGATCCCTTTGTATTCCTCGAAAAAGACGGATGGTTTTATGGGCGGGGAACTACGGACGATAAAGCTCAGGCCGCAATTTGGACGGCCACATTAATGCGCCTGAAGCAGGAAGGCTACGCACCGGATCGCGACATCATTCTGGCGCTGACTGCCGATGAAGAAGGCGGCAAGTTCAACGGCGCGAAATTTCTGGTGGAACAGCATCGCGATCTGGTTGACGCGGCTTATTGCCTGAACGAAGGCGGCAGCGGGCAGTATAAGAATG
>JBBRPU010000552.1:0-1923 GCA_038227545.1 Candidatus Acidiferrales bacterium | reverse complement strand
TCCCAGTGGAGACTCTTTAGCACCGTTGTCAGATGGTCCCTGTGCAATCTCACTGCGGACCCGTGTGTACATTGCAGTCTTTCGGCCGAAAAGGCCGAACACCACTGCCATCCGCTCCGAATTTGCAGCGACAGACGGTCTATCCCAGGAGTCCGGTATGAATCGCTTCTTTAAGGCTTCGCTGCTCGTGATATCTGCGGCCTGTGCGCTGGTGTTTGCGCCCGCCGCTTCAGCCCAGGTCGCGGGCCAAAACGTCAACATGGTCTCGGGGACAAGTTGGCCGGGAGGCGACCCCTTCCTGCAGCGCCAAAACGAGCCGTCCATGGCGGTGTCCACCCGAAATCCCATGCACATTCTCGCGGGCGCGAATGACTATCGCACCGTGGACTTGGAACTGGCACTGAGCGGGGGCGAAGAAACCGGCGACTCGTGGCTGGGATTGTTCAAATCGTTCGACGGCGGTCTGACTTGGAAGAGCACGCTTTTGCCGGGCTGCAAATACGCGGATCCCCAATGCGTTGACAACGGCGCTTTGCACGGAGGCCCCGGTTATGATGCAGGTTCGGACCCGGTGGTGCGCGCCGGAACGAACGGCATGTTTTATTACGCGGGCTTGGCGTTCGACCGGGCCACCAGTCCGACCACCGCGAGTGGTACCAGCACCATCTTCGTGGCGCGCTACAACGATTTGAATAACAACGAAAACGCCGATCCCATTACGTATATAGATACGAATGTCGTAGCGCGGGGCAACAATTCGGAATTTCTTGATAAGCCGGCTTTGGCTGTAGACATCCCGCGATCAGGGGCAACTTCCTGCTCCTTCGGAGCTGTCGAGCCCGGTGTACTGGATAAGGATGGAAAAGCGATTGTAGTGCAGCAATCATTTGCGGCCGGCAACGTGTACATGACGTATACGGATTTTCTGGCCGGCACAAAGGCGAACAGCACTCCCACGCATCTGATGTTTACGCGCTCGACGGATTGCGGCGTGACCTGGAGCGCGCCAGTGCAACTGAATACCGGGACCACCACCAGCCAAGGTAGCGCCCTCGCGGTCAACGCTATTAATGGCAACGTGTATGTGACGTGGCGGCAATTTGCTTCCACCGGGATCCCCGACGCCATCATGGCGGCGCAGTCGAAAGATGCGGGCCGCACTTTTGGAGCGCCGGTTCGAATCTCCACCTTCACCCCGTTCGACCAGGGCACGACGAACACCTCCATCCGTACCAACGCGTACCCCTCGATTACCACCGACCTGTTTGGATTTGTTTACGTAGCGTTCTCGGCCAAAAATATGGTGGCCAGCGGAGATGCGCGCGTTGTCGTCGCGGGTTCGATTGATGGCGCGCATTGGACGCCGGCGATCATGGTGGACAATCCGTCCAAGAACTCGCAGAGCGATCCTGCAGGACGCGGGCACCAGCTCATGCCGGCGATTGCGTTTGCGAATGGACGACTTACGCTGCTGTACTACGATCTGCGGCTGGATCATTACGAGAACGTCTACACCTCCGCTCCGAAAACCGCCACTGGCTACACATCGGTCCTCGCGCCTGAAGGTGAGCAGGTGAACCCCGTTTCGCCCAGCAAAGTGTTTACGCCGTTTATTGACGACCTGGGATTGACAATGCGCCGGCACACGCTGGATCTGCGCGTGTTGGAGCTGGGGATTTTCCCGACCATTACACTGGGTCCTTCGGTGCTGGTTTCTCAATACGCCTTTGGATGCTGCGTGAATCCGGGTCTGCCCAGCATCGAGCAATTCAAATTCAACGTTCCGAATTTGCCGATCTTTGGCAGTGGCCACTTGCCGTTTCTCGGGGACTACATAGATGTGGTGCCTTCGCCGGCCTTCGTACCCAATGGAAATTCCTGGGCGTACAATTTCAAGCCCAGCGTAAATCCGCAATTTCACGC
>JBBRPU010000551.1:0-1923 GCA_038227545.1 Candidatus Acidiferrales bacterium | reverse complement strand
TCCCCCTTGAAAAAATGGCGGCAACCTGGGCGCAACGTTGTCCGCTTGCGTGGGCTGAAGTACGCGAATTATGCTATAAAATCGATATTCTAATCAAGGCGAACGGGCGCAAGTGCGGCTACCACGTAATACCCAGGCTACAAATCGAGCTGGGCACCCGGCGTCTCGCTGGATTTTATAATTTCTCGGCGAGGATCAGGAGTTGAGGGGCGGGGTGGGGGCTACGGTGCGGAAGCTGGCGCGCATCAGGCCGCGGTTGACTTCGGCATTTTTCATAAATTGTTCCCAGACAAAACCGGTGCGGGCATTTTCGGCCATGATGATGGTGATGCCCACGTCAATGCCGAGAACGTCGGCGCTATACCAGTTGATCAAAGGATTGAAGGCGTCCACGAAGCCGTAGGTGCGCCAGGCTTTCTGTCCGTAGGTTTCGCGAATGAAGCGCAGCACGCGCAGCGTTTCCTGCGGCAAAAATGGCAGCGAACCAGCTGTGGCGCAGGGAACCACCGAGCCATCAATGCGCCCCATCTCCGGCGGGCCGCCCCACGCGGTGTACCCGCGGGTGGAGTCGGAGGCGGTGATGCCCCAAAGATCTTCGCTGTAGTTGGGAAATTGCTGGCCCAATTCCAGACACCAAAGTTTGTGAACTTTGGTAGCGATGACGGAATTAGTGAAATAGTCGGCGAAGTGATCGCGCCGGCCGCGAAAATCGAACCACGCATGGGAATACTGGTGCGCGAAGAGCGGCGCAGGCGCGCCAATGTAGCGGATGCCATTGAATTCAAAATTTGGGCGTGACCATGCCGCCCAGGTAGCCACGGGAAGAGCGTGGCTGGCGGAGCCGAGGCCCAGAAGATAAATCATCATGAGCTCGCTGTAGATGTCCCAACGGGTGCGCAGGAAGCCGTATTCAGGAGTCCAGCCCATGGAAAGAGTGCGCCGGTTCTGAAGCATCCAGTTCCAGTCTACGCGCTCGAAAATTCGCGTGGCCAGTTCGTAGATTTCGGAGTCGTCAAAGTAGGCGCGGCATGTCAACACGCCGCACAGAAAAATTGCCGTGTCTACGGATGAGACTTCCGACTGAAAGACGCGCTCGCCATTTTGAATGTTGAGAAAATGGGCATAAAAGCCGTGGGAGTTTTCCACCCGGGTGGCCACGAAGCGGAGCGTGTTGCGGACGCGGTCGCGAATTTCGGCGCGCTGCTCCCAACCGCGCTGGTCGGCAATGCAGTGCGCGGTAAGACCAAATCCGGTGGCGGCAATGCTGGCGGCGTTGCGCTGGTCGGTGCCGTCGGCGTGACTGCGGTCTTTGACGAGTCCGGTGACGGGATTGGTCTCATTCCAAAAAAACTGAAAACTGGTGCGTTCCAGGTCTTCGAGAAACTGATCTTCGTCGCGCGTGAAACGATATTTGGTGGGATCGTTTTCAAAGAGCGGAGCGCGTTCGGGAGCTTGTGGAGTTGGGGGGCGAGTGCGCTGCAGGATTCCTGAGAGGGCGTCCGCAGAGCCTACGAGAGGAATCGCCGCAGCGAAATGCGAAGCCTGGCGCAGCAAATCGCGGCGCGAGATGCGGACACTGGTCATCGCATGCACCGAAAAACGGTGCACAGAAGGGACTGGTTTCTCCTGCTCATCGGCAGGACCATTTTACGAGAGCGGCGCGAAGGCGGGTACAAAGAATGTCGGCGGAGGTTCCGGCGCTTGCGAGGAAAGGCCAGCGAGAACGAAATGCGACGGATTGCGACGGAAAGTATGGAGGCTGTATCCACGGGGCTTCAAGCGATATGACGAGCGCTACCAGGAAGGTTAAGACGCGGGACGGAAACGGTGAATCTACGCGGCTGGCGTGCTATGTTGCGGGGGGCACGAGGAGAACTTGGCGATGAGACTGGGCATTCGAAAATCGTTTAAGGTGCTGGCGCC
>JBBRPU010000550.1:0-1933 GCA_038227545.1 Candidatus Acidiferrales bacterium | reverse complement strand
TCGATCGCCGTGCCTTTTTCCATGCTTCTTTGAAGGAACTTTATCGCTTCGCGCCGTTCGCCTAAATCCTCGTAAGTCTCGCCGACGTTAGCAAGCACTCCAGGATCATCGGGCGAAAGCGCCAGCGCAGCTTGTACCCGCACCAGCGCTTTGTCACGCATTTTTTTCTGCGCGTACAGGACCCCCAACACCGATTGCATCGGTGCGTCCCGCGCCTTCCCGCTGGCGTCCGCCTCCAGCAGTTGCAGCTCTCTGCCACGCGCCGCCTCCGCCTTTTCCTTGTTGTTCAACCACTCGTACGCCCCCGCCAGGTTGTCCCACACGATGAAATCCTTATCATTCTGTTGCAGCGCTTTTTCCGACATCTTCGCCGACTCCTCGTAGCGCTTCTCCTGCATATAAAGGATCCCCAGGTTGGCGTACGCCGCATACGTCGGGCTCAACTCGATGGATTTTCCCAGCGCTTGCTCCGCTTCCGGGTGCTTTTTCAAATCTCCGGTATCCAGGTAGAACGCGCCCAGATTGAAATACAGCACCGCGTTGTCGGGAGTCAACTTCAACGCTTTCTGCAGCTGCGCAATCGCCTCGTCATAGCGTCGCTGCCGGTCGTAAAACAAGGCCAACGTGTTGTAGCCATCCCAGTAATCCGGCCGCAGCGCGATAACGTGCTGGAACGCCGCCTCCGCATCCTTCGTGCGACCCGCATTTTCATACGCGTGCGCCATCCCGTTTTGCGCTTCCACGCTGCGCGGATCCAGTTCCAGCGCGTGCTGGAATTCCTGCACCGCCAGATCCGGTTTCCCCGTCGCGTCATGCACGCGCCCCAGCGTCACATACACCGACGGCAGCCGGTCCTGCAGCTCCAGCGCCCGCTTGCAATTCGCCAGCGCCTCCTCAATCCACTTCGCATCTTTCTCCGTCTGGTATTTCAAGCGATACACTTCGCCCAACTCCCCAAATCCCAACGCGAAGCGCGCATCTGTTGCCACCGCCGACTTCAGCGCATCCATCGCCAGCTGCAGATTTCCCGGCTTGTCGTACCGCTGCATGTAGCCCAAAGCCTTCAGGTACGATTCGTACGCCGCCGGTGCCGCACTTCCTTCCGTCGCGCGAATCATTTCCGCTGTCACATTGATTTTCATCATCCGCGCCAGTCGCGCCACTGCGTCATCCTGCAACGCCGCCAAATCGCCGCTGCGATCCTCCAGCGCCGCCGACCCGATCTGCCGCAAATTCTGCGCATCAATCAGATTCACCGTAAGCTGCACTGCTTTCTCCGCTCGATGGATGCTTCCGGTCACCACCAGTGTCGCGCCCAGTTCGCGAAAAGCGGCCGTCGGATCAGTTACTTTCCGGCTCACCACCACGCTCGCTGGCAACACCCACAGTGATTGTTGCGTCGTGCCCAGGTTCGAAAGCTTGCTGGTCAGGCTATCCATCAGGCCTTGCGCCACCGGCTCGTCCGCAGGATTATTCCCAATATTTTCGAACGGCAGCACCGCGATATGTTTCGCGCTCTGCGATCCAAACAGCCCCGCCACTCGTTCGCGTACCGGCGCGACAAAAAGGAGCAATCCCGCGAGCACCGCCACACCCACCACCGCCAGCCACGGCGAAGCCGTTTTCTTTTTCTCCGCCCCAGTCCACTGCGGAGTAGACGCCCGCTCCTTGTACTGCTTCAATCCTTTCGCTGCTAAGGATGTCGCCGTCAGTCCACCAGTGTCGCGTGCGTCCGTCTGCGCGGTAATTTGCGCGCGCACGTTTTCCAGCTCGCTGCACATCTCCGCCGCGCTCGCATACCGGTGCGCCGGATCCTTGGCCAGCGCGCGATACACAATCGGCTGGATCAATGGCGGCACCGCATCCAGCACCGCCGGCGGCTGATTCAAAATCGCGAACGCCAGCGCCGCGGTATTTTCGCGCTGAAACGGAT
>JBBRPU010000549.1:0-1938 GCA_038227545.1 Candidatus Acidiferrales bacterium | reverse complement strand
GCTGCGGAAGATCTGTTTCCCAAAAGTGGCGGGGCGATATTTTTGGGCGGACATCCGATGGCCGGTAAAGAGCTGGCCGGAATTGCTAATGCGGATGCGAATTTGTTTCGCGAAACGACGTACGCATTCATCGGTGAGCCGGCGCGCTCCCTGGAGGATGAAGCAACACTCGCGCTGGATACGCTGTCGGAGGCTGGTGTGCCGTCGCCTGGTTCACGCCGCACTGCCGCGGAACTTGCTGCTGACCCGCGCGTCGCCGCCTTGCTGAAAATTGTGACAAAAATTGGCGCGCGGCCGCTCTGGCTCGGCGCGCAGCAGCACGACTACGCGGTAGGACTGTCTTCCCATCTGCCGCAACTCGCAGCCGTGGCGCTGGCTTCGTTTCTTTACGATCATCTGGATGAAAACGGTTTGCCCATCGCGTTGGCGGGCCCTGGGCTGCGCGATTCGCTGCGCCTCGCGGGCAGCCCGTACAACACCTGGCGCGATATCGTGCTGACCAATCGCGAAGTTCTTTCCGCGGCGCTCGATTTATTCGCGCGTCGGCTCGACGAGCTACGCGAGAAATTGGCTTCTCGCGAGCTGGAAGCGGATTTCGATGCCGCCAATGAACTCTACAGACTGCTGCGAAGTTTCTAGCGAGGATTCATGGACAAACGCATAGCCTCCGCCGATGCGGCCATCGAGAAGCTGACCGATGGCGTAACCATTCTGATGGGCGGCTTTGGTTTGTGCGGCGTCCCGGAAAATCTGGTTGCCGCGGTTCGGCGCAAAGGCACAAAAAATTTGACCATCGTCAGCAACAATGCTGGCGTGGACGATTTCGGTATCGGGCTGCTGCTGCAAAACCGCCAGGTTAAGAAAATGATCTCCACGTACGTAGGAGAAAATAAACTTGTCGAAAAGCTGGTGCTCAGCGGGGAGCTGGAAGTCGAACTTAATCCCCAGGGAACGCTCTCCGAGCGGCTGCGCGCGGGCGGCGCGGGTGTCCCGGCCTTTTACACCCCCACGGGAGTAGGTACGATGGTGGCCGAAGGAAAAGAAACCCGTGAGTTCGACGGCCGGCTGTACGTCATGGAGCGCAGCCTGCGCGGGAATTTCGCGTTTGTGAAAGCGTGGAAGGGCGATCGCTGGGGAAATCTGCTTTACCGCAAGACGGCGCGAAATTTCAATCCCATGATGGCTACCGCCGCGGATTACGTGGTCGCCGAAGTGGAAGAGCTGGTGGAGTTGGGTGAACTGGACGCGGACTCCATCCACACGCCGGGGATTTTTGTGGATGCGATTTTCGCAGGCTCCGGCTATGAAAAGCGTATCGAGAAACGCATCACCAGGAAAGCGTAGGAACTGCTTGCTGCGCATGAGCATGAAAGTGAAAACGAGATGCCGCTGACCGAAGAACAAATACGAGAGCGCATCGCCCGGCGAATTGCGCTGGAGCTGCGCGACGGTTTTTACGTGAACCTGGGAATCGGCATGCCGACGGCGGTGGCTAACTACGTTCCGCAAGGCATGGAAGTGGTGATGCAATCGGAAAATGGGATGCTGGGTGTGGGGCCTTACCCGCTGGACTCCGAAGTGGATCCTGATTTGATCAATGCGGGAAAAGAAACGGTCACCGAACTGAAAGGATCCAGCTATTTTTCGTCGGCGGATTCTTTCGGGATGATTCGCGGCGGGCATGTGGACCTTACCGTTCTTGGCGCCTTGCAGGTGGATGAGAGGGGCAATCTCGCCAACTGGGCCATTCCCGGAAAAATGTTGAAAGGTATGGGCGGGGCCATGGACCTGGTGGCCGGTGCGAAGCGCGTGTTCATCGCCATGGAACATGCCACGCGGGACAAGCGCCCTAAAATTCTAAAGAAATGCACGCTACCGTTGACCGGTGTGGAAGTTGTGGATCACATCGTCACGGAGCTGGCGTGGATTGATGTCACT
>JBBRPU010000548.1:0-1940 GCA_038227545.1 Candidatus Acidiferrales bacterium | reverse complement strand
AGGCAAGGAATGGATCCGCCAGCGCGGTGAGCATTTCGAACGGAGCCAGGCCGCCCACGTCATCAAAGCGCGGCTGTCGGAATTGCAATCTGTGCGGCGTTCGGTCATCCGCGCGGTCGGGCAGCAAGTGGCTCAAATGGTTGTGGACGTGGAAGAAAACGTCATCATCAAAGCGCGCCGCGCGCTCTTCGGCGACGACTTTGCGCCGCTGTACGATTTATTGAAGAACCGCCTGATTTTTCTGGATGGCGGCAAGGATGACGTTTATTTCCTCGAACACTACGTGCTGCTTGGCAACTATGCTCGTGACTCCGATCGCTTCGAAAGTATGGACATTCTTTTCCAGGAAATCCTGCGCAATGCCGGACTGGCCATCGACCAGGATGCCGCGCACGTGGAAGCTCGCAAAGAGCACGAGCAGCTCCTGGAGCAGGCGCAAGCCACCCGCGAGGATATTTCCAATCTGGAATCGCAGGCGGAAGCTGCACGCAAAAAGTTGGAACGTGGTGAAGGATTTATCACCAAATTTCTCAGCTCCGCCGATCCCTCGGATGTAAAGGCTGCGCTTTCCGATACCGAATCCCGGCTGAAACATCAGGAAGGGAAGTTGCAGCAGCTTGGGCCAAAGATTGACGCCGCGAAGCAGAAACTCGATTTCTGGGACAAAAAGTTTGAAGCCACGCTGGGCGATTATCTGAACAGCAGCGACAGCGCGAAACTGTTGTTCGATGCCGCCGCTGCCCCGGAACCGGAGGCGTCCACTCGCGCCCGCCTGCTTTCGCAATTGCTGGCGCGACTGGAATCACAGGAACTTCTGCAACACGTGCTGGCCGGCTACGAAATTCGCTCCATCGCCGCCGACTACAGCCCGCCCGTCCACTTGCAGCAACTGCGCAAGGCCCTGGTTTCTAAGGACGAAATGAAGCGCGTCGCTCAGGTATTGAAGCACGTGCCGGCGAAAAAGCTGTCGCTCAAGCCTATCGAAGATCTTTCTAAACGAATCAATCGCTACTCGCGAGACGAAATTCAGGGCCTGGTGCTGAAATTCGCGGGAGATTTTCTGCACTTGCGGCGCGATTTACGCGATGCCGAGCATTTGACCGCCTGCATGGAGCGCATTCACCTGGTCACCACCGAGCAGGTGCGCGAATTATCGCGCCTCAACAACCGCTTGTACGAGTGCGTGATGCAGGACGAGGCCAAGCCCAAGCAGGATCACGTGGTTTCACACGTGATCATCAAGGCGGACGTGCGCGGCTCCACAAAAATGACTCAGGATTTGCTGGCGCGCGGCTTGAGCCCGGCCTCGCACTTCAGTCTGAACCGGCACGAGCCGGTAAAAAAACTTCTGGATCGTTACTCCGCCAAAAAAGTGTTCATCGAAGGCGACGCCATCGTGTTGGCGATTTTTGAGACCGAAGCGACCCAGACCTTCGCCCGCGCGGTGGCCAAGGCCTGCATTTTGTCGCGCCAGATTCTGCTGGTAAGCAGCACCTACAACGAGCGCGCCGCCGCGAACGACTTACCCACCATTGAGCTTGGAGTGGGCGTGGCCTTTCAGGGCTCTGCGCCCACCTACTGGACCGATGGCGATTCGCGCATCATGATTTCCAAAGCGCTGAATCTTTCCGACCGCTTATCGGGCTGCGCGAAACTTGCCAAACGCCTGCTCAACAATCAGGTTTCGGATTTTTCGCTTTTCCAGTTCGTTACCGCGCTGGAAGGCGCTTCTCCCGAAGAACTCGACGAGTTCCTGGTGCGCTACAACATGAACGGCATAGAGCTGAATGAAGAAGGTTTTCAGAAACTGAGCGAAGAGATTTCGCTCGATTCCATAGATACCAAGCTCGACATGCCCTGGGGCAAAGAAACGGTAACGCTGTTTTTTGGCGAAGTCCCCATGGGCGAATCCGTGGAGCTGCTGGTGCTCCGCAAAGGTT
>JBBRPU010000547.1:0-1948 GCA_038227545.1 Candidatus Acidiferrales bacterium | reverse complement strand
TGTGCCTTACGACAAGGCCTACGAACCCGGCTTCGAAGATATGATGCGCCGGGTGCCGTCTGTGGAAAAGTTGGTTGCGTTGACGGGATTTCGGCCGCACACACCTTTGACAGAAATCATTGACCGTGTGACGCAATCGTTTCAGGCCAAACAAGAGCGCCCCGCGGAATTTAAGCCGCCGCTGACAAAAACTGCCCGCCAGGGCAGCGAGCTCTTGTCGTAGACTATTTTCCGAGTCCACGTCAAATAAGCACTGATGAAGTCACACACCACACTTTCCGTTCTGGTCCCCGTTTATGACGAAGAACATCTGGTGGCCACCAGCCTCGGGCGCCTGATGTGTCTGGCCGGCTCGCCGGTGCTCGAGCGCATACAGATTATCGTGGTGGACGACGGCTCTTCAGACCGGACGCCCGACGCCATCGCGCAATTCAAACAGTCCGTGGGCGAATCACCAAACGAAAAGATGAATTGGCTGTTCATTCGCCAGGAAAAAAATGCCGGCAAAGCGGCGGCCATTCACACCGCGTTGTCAGCTGCGACGGAAGAGCTGTGCGTTATCCACGATGCCGACCTGGAGTATCATCCCGCTGACCTACTGAAAATGGTGGAAGTTTTTGTAGCCGAGCAGGCCGACGCGGTGTTCGGCTCACGATTTCTCGCCAGCGAATACCGCCGCGTGCTTTTTTTTCGCCATGAGCTCGGGAATCGCTTTCTGACCCTGCTTTGCAATATGGTTTCTGACTTGAACCTGAGCGACATGGAAACCTGCTACAAAATGGTGCGCACCACTTTGCTGAAAAGCATTCCGTTAACCGGCAAAGGTTTTGAAATCGAGCCGGAAATCACCATCAAGTTGGCGAAACGTGGCGCCAGAATTTTCGAAGTGCCCATACGTTATGCCGGCAGGACTTACCAGGAAGGAAAAAAAATCGGCTGGAAGGACGGCATACGCGCGGTCACTGCCATCCTGGGATTTGCGTGGTCCGACAACATCTATGCCAACGATATCTACGGCAGCCAGATTTTAGGACGGTTGAACCGCGCGCCGAAATTCACGAAGTGGATGGCTGACACCATACGTCCGTTTGTGGGCCAGCGCGTTTTGGAAATTGGCGCGGGCACCGGCAATTTGACGGCGCAACTTATACCTCGAATTAAATACTGGTCCACGGATATCAATCCGTTGTACCTGATGTACCTTGAGAATGTCGGGCGCAATCGTCCGTACATGACGGTGGGTTTCACCGATGCGGAGCGAGCGGAAACTTATCCGCAGGATCAGAATTTCGATACGGTGATTTGCCTCAACGTGGTCGAACATCTGAAGGATGATCGCGGTGCGCTGATGAACATTCGATCTGCGCTGGATCCCGGCGGTCGCGCCATCGTTCTGGTGCCCTGCGGCCCCCGGCTCTATGGCACCTTGGATGAAGTTCTCGGCCATCAGCGCAGATACACAAAGAAAACACTCACAGATGTCGTCCGCGCGGCCGGGCTTGAGCTTGAAAAGATTCTCGAATTCAATCGTGTCGGAGTGCTTGCCTGGTGGTTGAATGGCCGCGTCCTGCACCGCCGCGTATTCGGACTGTGGCAGATAAAACTGTTGAATGTAATGACTCCGATTTTCCGCGTGATAGATAACATCGTGCCGTTACCGCCGCTTTCGCTGATTGCGGTGGTTAAGAAACCTGCGGACGCTGCAGCACTACCGACCGCGTCGTCCATCGTTGCGGACCGGACAGGCGCCCGGGCTTGATATGAGCGCTGCGATCCCGAATCGATCCGGGAGTACGACAGCCGCAAGCAGGCCGGAATTTCCTTTCAAAAAGTTATTGCTGGCGGTTTTTCTTCTATCGCTGCCGTTCGTCAATCCCACGGTGCACGGAGATGGGGTGGGCTATTACGCTTACGCGCGCGCCCTGCTGATTCAGCACGACCTTCGCTT
>JBBRPU010000546.1:0-1951 GCA_038227545.1 Candidatus Acidiferrales bacterium | reverse complement strand
CTGGTGCGAGCGGGACGATGGCTTCGATTTTTGTTCCGGTTGAGGCGGAAGTGATACGAAACTCGCCGCCCAGTTCGCGGACGCGCCCGCGCATGCTGGCTATGCCGACGCCGGGTTTGTGCGGTTGGCCATCCGGCGAGCCCAATCCTCGTCCATTGTCTTCAACGGAAAGCGCCACCTGATGGTCGTCCAAGCGCAGCTGTATGTTTGCTCGCGTGCTTCCGGAGTGACGGTGAATGTTCGTCAGACTCTCCTGCAAAACCCGAAACACAACCAGTTCGACAGGCTGGGGAAGGCGGCTCATCTGCGTGGGCATTTTCAGGTCAACTTTGATGCCACAGCGCTCCGCGAAACCGTCCACATACCATGGCACCGCCGATGCCAGCCCCACTTCTTCCAGGAGTGGCGGGTGCAAGAGGTGCGACATGGTGCGCACTTCGGCGGTGCACTGATCAATCAGCTTCAGCGAATCGGCAAGCGCGCTCACGCGCTCGTCGCCCCGGCATCGTTCCACGGTTACTTCGCTGGCCATTTTGATGGCCATAAGGTATTGCCCGATGCCGTCGTGGAGTTCGCGGGCGACGCGGCGGCGTTCTTCGTCTTGCACGGACATCACACGCGCGGAAATCTGTTGCAACTCATCGTTCACTTTTTCCAGTTGGGAGCGGCGTTCTTCGGACAAATGCGCGGAGGTGACCATACCGTGGATCTGGGGGATCAACCCGGGCAGCGCAATGGCGGTGACAATCGAAGCAAATGCGGTGACCAGTTTGATGTCTCCCGCCAGCCAATAGAGCGGTTTCCAGAGCACTACGATTTCCATAAAGTGCGTAAACCCGCAAGCGACGATGAACAATCCGAACGCGAGGAACATCCAGCTGAAAGGAACTTCGCGCCGGGTTCTCCATACGAGGTATACCAGCGTGCAGGATATGGCTACGTAAGAGAGCCAGATGACCCCGTCGGTACCGACGTTCAAGCCGATCAATTGTTTGTTATTCAGGTAGCAATAGGAGTGCGGGAGAAATCGCGCGGAAGAAAGCATGCCGCGCAGGGCGGCGGGAACGAGGGCTAGCGTCGCAGCCGTTAAGGCCAGCGCGCCGATCAGACCTCCAGCGAGAAAATTTCGACTCGGCTCGGTAGCTGTATTTCCCGTAATGCTCATGATCCCTCCGCTCGTCGAGCGTGCATTGTCATTCCGTAGGAAGAAAATTATACGATTGTTTTTGATGAATGCCTCGCGAAGACCTCTAAGAGGTGCGCTCCGGCCACTTGGGCGCGCGCATTCTAGTGGGTGAGATCTCGCCCTAAGAACGAAGAGGGGAGGATGGAAGGTGGGTGGGCTTCAGAATTAAAACGGAAAACCCAAGACCCACCCTAAAAATCTAGGGTGGGGCACCCGGAGCGTCGCCGCGGCTCGGCGGAGGTGACTTGTCGTTACACCCTGAGTCGTGGGGAATTGGCCGCGCGGAAACTGAGAAACAATTTGATTATGCGATTCTCAGCTTAGCCATTAAGGTGAACACCAGTCTTCATCGCCAGTGTATTCGACGTGAAACACCTTAGATCTACCGTTTCCCGTTCGTACTGTCCCAAGTCTGTACTTCGGTCCAGTAGCGAGCTTATACTCAAAATCATAAGCTCTCCCCCATCCGACGCCGTTACCAAATAGTTTATTTGGATATCGGTGCCCTCTTGGACTCCCGGTCCCCGAGACAACTGCAGTAGCCAGAAAAGTTGCCGCCCTGATCGCCTCTCTCGGTCCGCCGACTTTTCCATTCGAAGGAGGGGAGATGCGACAAAACATTTTAACGGCGGGCATCGCGGTGACTATCGGGTGTCTGGCGGTTGGCATGTACGTGGGCGCGCAATCGGCTGCGGAAGCGCCGGCTGGATTTGATGGGCAGACCAATGGCGCTATGTCGCAAACGGATATGAACAGTGCCGCGGG
>JBBRPU010000545.1:0-1960 GCA_038227545.1 Candidatus Acidiferrales bacterium | reverse complement strand
TGACAGCTACTTTCCTCGCGAGCGCTATCCCAACGGCTGGGAAATTGATGACAGGGTTTGGGACTATGGCGCGGCGATTTCGGCGCTGGTGGTGAATGACAATACGGCGACGGTGACATTGACTCCCGGAACTGCGGGCGAAGCGGTGCAGGCTGCGGTGAGTCCGAGGACGCCGGACTTCGTGGTGGACAACCGGGTGATGACGAGTGCTGCGAGCTTGAAAGCGGATCTTACTTTGACGCGCGAGCCTTCGAGGCGTCTGGTGGTGGTGAGCGGAACGCTGCCGGAAAAAAGTGCGCCACGAAAACTGGAGCTGGGGATTCA
This sequence comes from Candidatus Acidiferrales bacterium, assembly GCA_038227545.1. Classification (GTDB taxonomy): domain Bacteria; phylum Acidobacteriota; class Terriglobia; order Acidiferrales; family UBA7541; genus Acidiferrum. The sequence goes on along the minus strand of JBBRPU010000545.1, from coordinate 1,636 downwards.
GGAACCGGCGTTGAATGCAGCGACGTTGCTGAAGGCGGCGTTGGAAGAACGCGGAATAAGGGTGGATGGCCTCGTGAGAGCGCGGCACGAAGCGATAAGCGAGCCAGTGGGAATCGCTCCGGCGGTACTGGCGGAGCATGTGTCCATTCCGCTGGGAGATGCGGTGAAATTAGTGAACAAGGTAAGCCAAAACCTGCATACGGAAGTTCTGCTGCGTACGGCGATGCGACAGAACGGGGCGTGGAATGCTCCCGAGGAGCTGGCGAAATTCGCGGCAGATTTTTATGGCAAGGTGGGGATCGCCGCAGAGGATGTGATGCAGACGGATGGTTCGGGATTGTCGCGGCATGACATGATTACGCCGCAGGCGGTGGTTACGCTTCTGAGATGGGCGCAAACGCAGCCGTGGTTTGAAAGCTATTTTGCGTCGCTGCCGGTGGCGGGGGTGGATGGCACGCTGGAAGAGCGTATGAAAAATACGCCCGCGGCTGGAAGAGTGCACGCGAAGACGGGGTCGGTTGAGCACGTGAGGACGATGTCCGGTTTTGCGGATACCGCCGGCGGGCGGAGGCTGGTTTTTTCTTTTCTGAGCAACAACCAGGGCGGGAAGAATCACGAAGCTACGGATGTGGTGGCGGGGTTGTGCGTAGCGATGATTGAAGAATTCAACACCGTGCCCGCGAAGCGAAGCCGCGAACACAAGCATCCACGATAAAGAGGAAAAATGAAAAAAGAACTGATCATCAGCGTATTTGGCAGCGCGCGTCCTCGGGATACGGACGCGGAATATACGGAGGCGCGGGCATTGGGCAACGCACTCGCGAAGATAGGATTTGCGGTGTGCACCGGCGCATACGGCGGCACGATGGAAGCGGTTTGCCGCGGAGTGAAAGATGCGGACGGAAAGACGTACGGAGTGACGGCGGATTTTTTGGCGCTGCGAAGGCTAACGAGTGGGTGGACGTGGAAGTGCGCGTGGGCACCTGGCAAGAGCGGTTGTTCGAAATTATTCGCCTGGCGGATGGATTTGTGGCGTGCAAAGGCGGAACCGGCACGCTTGCGGAGTTGGCGGTGGCGTGGGAAATGATGAACAAGTCCGTAATTGGTGCGAAACCGTTTGTGGCGCTGGGAGAATTCTGGCAGCCGATCTTGAAATCGGTGCGAGAGGCGGAGGCGGGGCCGGCAACTCCTTCAGCGGAAGGCAACGAGCAGATCATTCGCGCGGCGGGTAGTCCTGAAGAGGCGGCGGAGATTTTGGCGAGCAGTTTGTCGCCCGAAAAGTAATTCAGAAATGGCACGAACGGCGCAAGACGTTCTGGAGTTCGACAAGCTGCTGGAATTGTTGCGGCAAAGGACGACGTGCGCGCCGGGAAAAAGATCTGTGGACGGTTTGCGGCCGGGGACGGAGCGCGGGGTAGTGGAGGCCGCGTTCGCACTGATTCGAGAGGCGCGGGAATGGCTGCGGGCTGGGCGGGAGCTGGGATTTGGCGGGCTGGCGGATCCGCAAGGTTGGCTGGAGCGGATCGCAGGGCCGGGGATGGTGCTGGAGGCGCGAGAGTTTCTGGATGCGGCGACGCTGCTGGAAATTTCCGGGTGGCTGCGGCAACAGTTCCGCGAAGAGGAGAGCAAATTTCCG
>JBBRPU010000544.1:0-1970 GCA_038227545.1 Candidatus Acidiferrales bacterium | reverse complement strand
TCTGGAGCGGGCGACGGGAATCGAACCCGTGTCCGAAGCTTGGGAAGCTTCTATACTGCCATTGTACGACGCCCGCTCACGGCGCTGATTTATCGATTCTATACCACCGGGTGACTAATCGTACAGATGGACGCGCTCGCGGGCGTTCTTCAAATCTACTGCAGGATCCACGTCTCCGTGGCTTCCGTGAAGCGCAGCGCGTAGCGCGGGTACTGCGTCTGCGGCAATTCCATTCGCGCCACCCGCGCTTTGCCGACGTATTCCTGTTCGGCGGTCAGCATGGAAACCTCCACGATGGTCTCTGGCGGCAACACCACCGCGCATGCGCAGAAAAACGAACTTTTGCTGACATTTTCGGTGGTGGTAGGCACGCTGAAAGTGGAGCCGTCGGGCCCCTTTCCAGAAAGCTTCAGCGGCACGCGCAAGGCCACGCGAACTTAGCCACGGCGTTCCGTGCGGCGGCCCGCCAAGGCTTCCGCCAGGCGCGCGCGCAAGGCGTCGAAGTTCACCGGTTTTTCGAAATATGCTGTGGCGCCCAGATCACGGCAGAAATCTTTCGTCTTGGCACCGCCTTCCCCGCTGATAATAAAAACAGGAATCAGTTGTGTGGCGCTGAAGGTCGTAAAGGTTTTGCAAAGCTCGAAGCCGGAATAGCCCGGCATGCGCAGATCCAGCAGAATGGCATCGGGTTTGTGCTCCAGAGCGAGCGCCAGAGCCTCCTCGGGTTTGCCGGTGTCAAAAATTTCATACAAATCCAGCAGGTTGATACGTACCAGCCGCCGGATAGCTTCGTCGTCGTCCACAATCAGAACTTTTGACATTTATTTTCCGTTACCCGAATCCGAATGCTCCGCGCCCGCCAGGACCAGCTTGCTGCCCGCGTGAGGTACGCCATCGAGCACTTCGCGTACTTTTTGGATCAACGCTTCTTCGGTAAAAGGTTTATTGAGCAAATGCGATTTCGGTCCCAGCACGCCATGCCCCGCAATGAAAGAATCCGTGTAACCGGAAATGTATAAAACTTTTAGCCGCGGATAGCGCGCTACCAGCCGTTCCCCGAGCACGCGGCCGTTTTGCCCGGGCATAATCACATCCGTTACCAGCAGGTGTATAGCACCGGGATGCGCGGCAGCCGCTTTCACGGCTTGCTCCGCGTTGCAAGCACTCAGGACTTCAAATCCGCGCCCGGTCAACAGCGCCGCCGTCAGCTTTCGCAACGGCTCGGAGTCTTCCACCACCAGAATGGTTTCCGACCCGCGTAAATTATCTCCGGCGCCAGAACTCACGGCCGGCGCCTCCGATACCTGTGCGACCCGCGGCAGGAAAATCTGAAACGAAGCGCCTTTGCCGGGCTCGCTATCCACCCACACGTAACCGCAACTCTGTTTTACAACGCCATATACAGTGGCAAGACCGAGTCCAGTTCCCTTACCGATTTCCTTGGTAGTAAAAAATGGCTCAAAGATGTGCGCCAGCGTCTCCGCATCCATTCCCGTGCCGGAATCCGTTACCGTCAGACACACATAGCGCCCAGCTTTGGCGCCGGGATGCAGCCGCGCGTAAGCTTCGTCGAGCGCAATATTTTTTGTATCAATGCGTAGCACCCCGCCTTCGGGCATGGCATCCCGTGCGTTCACCGCCAGATTGAGAATCACCTGCTCGATCTGATTGCGGTCGGCCAGAACGGAATTCAATCCCGGGTCCATGGCAATGGTGACCGCGATGTCTTCCCCGATCAGTCGCGGCAACATTTTTTGCATGTCTTCGACCAGATCATTCAGATTGAGCACCGTCGGAGAAAGAATCTGTTGCCGGCTGAATGCCAGAAGTTGCCGGGTCAGCGCGGCGGCGCGGTTGCCGGCTTTTTCAATTTCAGTCACGTGCTCGCTCAGCGGATTCTTCGGTCCCAGCGCGCGAATCAACACCTGGCTGTATCCGATGATTACTCCCAGCAAATTGTTGAAGTCGTG
>JBBRPU010000543.1:0-1971 GCA_038227545.1 Candidatus Acidiferrales bacterium | reverse complement strand
TGAAAAGAGGCTGGCGCCGCGGCTGGCCGCGGGAGGCTACGCGGGAATTAATGGCGTGGCGGCGTGGATGGGATGGCCGGACAGTCCCACGTATGCGGAGCGGGAAGCGGAATATCTGGCGGAAGAGATTGCGGTGGTGGACGAGTATTTGAGCGCACTGGAGGCGGAGGCGGGCGGTGCGCCGGTGGTGCTGGATACGACGGGTAGCGTGATCTACGCGCAGAACAATATATTGATGCGTTTGCGGCGGCAGATGACGGTGGTGCACCTGGCCAGCACCGAGCGGGAACAACAATTACTGGTGGAAAGATATTTGAACGATCCCAAGCCGGTTTTGTGGCGCGGGGCGTTTCATGTGAAGGATCGGGAAGCGGCGCGCGAGACGGTGGCGCGGTGTTATCCGTTGCTGATCGCGGGGCGACGCGCAAGTTATGAGACGCTGGCGCATTGTTCGGTACAGGTGGCGGAGCTGCGGAGGATGGGTGGCGGCGAAGCGGTTGAGGTTAAGGGATTTTTGGCGAAAATCGCGGAGCAGACGAAAGGCTAGTGAGTATTTTGCTGCCATTTGAAATCGGAAATTATGGATTGAAATGAGATACCGCAGCACATCCCGGGAAGCGCCGCTGACGTCACTGCGCGGAGCCGTGCTGCGCGGGCTGGCGCCGGATGGCGGCTTGTACATGCCGGTGGAGATAGCGCGGCGCTCGCCAACGGAGCTGGAAGAATTCCGGCGGCTGCCATTTACAGAAGTTTGTTTTCGCGTGGTACGTCCGTTTGCGGGCGCGGAGGTGCCGGAAGAAGTCTTGTGGCAGGTGGTGAGCGAGGCCATAAATTTTCCGGTGAAGATGGTGTCGCTGTCGCCGGGGCTGCACATTCTCGAGTTGTTTCACGGGCCGACGCTGGCGTTTAAAGATTTTGGCGCGCGATTCATGGCGCGGCTGATGGGTTACTTTGTGCGCGACGAAACGCGCACGCTGACGGTGCTGGTGGCTACTTCGGGGGATACCGGAAGCGCGGTGGCGCACGGTTTTTTGCGGGTGCCGGGGATTCGCGTGGTGATTCTTTATCCTTCAAAGCGCATCAGCGAAGCGCAGGAAAAGCAATTTACTACGCTGGGAGAAAACATTACCGCGCTGGAGGTGCAGGGGAGCTTTGACGATTGCCAGCGGATGGTGAAGCAGGCGTTCTCGGATGTGGAGCTGAATAAACGCACATTTTTGACATCGGCGAACTCCATCAATATCGGGCGGCTGTTGCCGCAGATGTTTTATCACGTGGCGGCGTACCGGCAGTTGCCGGTGGCTTCGGTGCCGTTGATTGTTTCCGTGCCCAGCGGAAATTTTGGGAATCTGACGGCGGGAATATTTGCCAAGCGCATCGGGTTGCCGGTGGCGAGGTTTGTGGCTTCGACGAATGCGAACGATGCGGTGCCGGAATATTTGCGGAGCGGGACTTTTGCGCCGCATGCGGCGGTGGCGACGCTTTCGAACGCTATGGATGTGGGGAACCCTAACAATTTTCCACGGTTGCTCGATTTGTGCCGCAACCGGCTGGAGTATGTGCAGAAGGACATCTGGGGGCATGGGGCTACGGATGCGGAGACTTTATCGGCGATGAAGCTGGTGTATGAGAAATTCGGATATGTGGCGGATCCTCATACGGCGGTGGGAATTTTAGGGTGGGAAGCTTATCGCAAGGCGCATCCGGAGCCGGCGCAGGGGTTGGTGCTGGCTACGGCGCATCCGGCGAAATTTGCGGAGGTGGTGACGCGGGCGATTGGGGTGGCGCCGCAGTTGCCGGCGAGATTGGCGGGGTACTTGAAGTTGGAGAAATTGTCAGTAGGGATGGGGAATTCTTATGAGGAGTTCAGGGAGTTTTTGTTGAGGCATTGAGTTGTTGGATACATTTTCAATTTTTCACGAATCGACTGAGCAGCGGTGACACCGACATCCCAGGCGGACAAGTACGCGT
>JBBRPU010000542.1:0-1991 GCA_038227545.1 Candidatus Acidiferrales bacterium | reverse complement strand
TTCGTATTGCTGCTCGTAGATGTGGCCCATGGTGAAGTTGTAGTAGGCGTCGGCGCGCGAGGGAGTTTTGGCCACTTCGGGAGAGGACGCGGTGGCGCGCTGGTCGGGCATACCGGCGGCTTTGTCCTGCGAAGCTGCAGCAGTAGCGGGCGACTGGGCGACAGCGGCAGCGCCGGCGATAGCAGTCGCGAGAAATGCAAATAGCACTCGTTGAGAGTTCATGAAAGCCCCAAAAATAAAGTATCCCATGCGCCTGTAGCGCGGTCAAAAGTGAAAGGCGTGGGCGTTTCCAGCCCTGGTCTAACGCTGGCCGCGGAGAGTCAGATGTACGGCGTGGCGACATGGCTGCCTGTTTGTTGCGGTGTGTGCGGGGAAAGTTCCCGGGGCGCAATATTTTCAGTGGAGAAAATGGCGCATGGCGGTGAAGACCATGGCCATGCCCAGGCGGTCGGCGGTGGCAATTACTTCGGGATCTTTTACCGAGCCGCCCGGTTGAATGACGGCGGTGGCGCCGGCTTTGGCGGCTTCTTCGACGCCGTCGGGAAACGGAAAAAAGGCGTCGGAGGCCACCACGCTACCCTGCAGCGACGATTGCGCTTTCATCACCGCGAGTTTCACGGAGTCCACGCGGCTCATTTGGCCCGCGCCGACGCCAACGGTGGCGTTGTCTTTGGCGAATACGATGGCGTTGGATTTCACGTGCTTGGAAACTTTCCAGGCGAAGCGCAGCGTGGACATTTCTGCGGTAGTTGGTGCGCGTTTCGTGACGGTGCGCAGTTCACTCTCGTTGATTTCGCCGAGGTCCGGCTGCTGCACGAGCATGCCGCCCAGGATGCGCTTCAGCTGTAGTTCCCTGTCGAACTCCAACCCGTTCCCGGGAAGCTCAAGCAGGCGGAGATTTTTCTTGGCGGCGAAAAGTTTTTTGGCGGCGTCGTCAAATCCGGGCGCGGCGATACATTCGACGAAAAGTTTAGCGACTTCTTCGGCGGTGGCGGCATCCACGACGCGATTGAAAGCCAGCACGCCCCCGAAGGCCGATACGGGATCGCTGGCCAGAGCTTTTTTGTAGGCGTCGAGCAAAGTTTCCTGTTCGGCCGCGCCGCAGGGATTGTTGTGCTTGATGATGATGGCGGCGGGGCGCTGGAATTCGGCGGCGAGGCTGCGGGCGGCTTCCAAATCTACCAAATTATTGTAGGAAAGCTCTTTGCCTTGCAATTGTTTCGCGGCCGCCAGTCCGCGGGGAGCGCCGACGGCGGGAACGTAAAGCGCCGCGGCCTGGTGAGGGTTTTCGCCGTAGCGCAAAGGTTGCTGGAGGCGGAGGGCGATGTGAAAGCGTTGCGGCAAAGGCTGTTTATCAGCGAGCGCGACGGTTGGCGCGGAGGCGGAAAGGCGTTCGAGCTCGGTGGTGATCATGCCGTCGTAGGTGGAAGTAGTGGCAAAAACTTTTCGAGCCAGCTCAAGACGAGTGGCCAGCGAAGTATCCTGGCCGGATTCCAGTTCCGCGGCTACACGATCGTAGTCGGCGGGATCGGTAATGACCGTCACGCTTTCGAAATTTTTGGCTGCGGAGCGCAGCATGGTGGGGCCGCCGATATCAATGTTTTCGATCAGCTCGCCGGCGGTGAGATTTGTTTTTGCCGCGGTTTCGGCGAAGGGATAGAGGTTTACGACTACCAGATCTATCGGGGCGATGCCGTGCTCGGCGGCCTGCTTCTGGTCTTCCTGGTGACCGCGGCGGAACAACAATCCTCCGTGGACTTTGGGGTGCAGCGTTTTCACGCGGCCACCCAGCATTTCGGGCCAGCCGGTGAATTCGGAGACATCTTCCACGGCCACGCCGGCGTCGCGCAGCAACTTCGCGGTACCGCCGGTGGACAAAATCTCGATGCGCAGCGCGGCGAGCCGCTTCGCGAAGTCCAGAATGCCGGTCTTGTCAAAAACGCTGATGAGTGCGCGCTGCACTGCCATGTACTTCCTCCAGGGGCCAAAGG
>JBBRPU010000541.1:0-2005 GCA_038227545.1 Candidatus Acidiferrales bacterium | reverse complement strand
ATACTCCACGATGTTTCGCGGTTCAATCACAGATCAATCGCAGATCCACTGGCCGCTCTCTTCGAGCGGGACTCTTGAATTCTCGCTGTGTCCATGCGAGAACCACGTCAACAAGGATTGCCTGTTTCATTCTTGCAGGACCGCGGCGGCTTGCCGAACCCTGAATAGGCATCATCATCCGACACCAACCCGAAGCGCAAGTTTTGATGTTGCGCGTTTTTTGGGGCGCGGGCGATAATTGGTCTTGGCACAAATGGCGAGTTCCTTCACAACGGCCGGATCATTGGATTCTCACCAACCGAGGAAGGAGCCTCGCCATGATCATGGTCCCCGATGTAGTACCGGAACTCAAGCGTATTTTGCGTCCCGTGGGTTTGCGGGAGCCAGTCAGGGAGATGGTGACGCGGATCGTGATCTCGTTCCTCTTTCATTCCGGACGGATGTCGTGCCTGCAGGCGGCCGGCAGTGTGCGCTGTCAGCCACGACATCGGGCGCAGGTGGGCCGGCTCTTGGAGCGGCCGAGTTTCCGTCGGGTGGACATCAATGGCAAGCTTCGTGGGGAGTTGCTGGAGCGGGAACTCCTGAGCCGGGAGTCGCGACGGGGACTGTTCCTCTTCATCATCGATGCCACGCTGTGCAGTCAGCAGGGGTGCAAGACCGAGAACACCTTCAGTACGGGCAACCGTCAACGGCGCCCGAAAAAAGGCCGACGCTTTGGGACGCAGAAGCACGCCCGCAAGACGTGTCACAGTTTTACAATGGGACTGCTCATCACTCCTTCGGGTGTGCGGATTCCCTTTTCGCGTCCTTATCACACCCGCGAGTACTGTCGGCAGAAAGGTCTGCAGCACCGGACGACGGCGGAAGCGGCCGCGGATTTGATTCGCGAACTGCCGCTTCCCGAAAATGCGCGGGTGATGATACTGGGCGACACGGCCTACGATGCCGAACCGATCCGCCAGTCCTGTCACGAACGGGGCTATTCCTGGATTTTTCCGTGCAACCCCGAACGCGTGCTGGCCGCCCCGAAAGGAAAGCGGCCCAAGGTGCGTTCGCTCTTGAACGATTGGTCGATGTGGTCGCCTCAAAAAATCAGGCTTGCTCCGGGTCAGGGAAAGTACGTCATGCAACGGCGTCTCTCGCCGCACCGGATCGGGCCGAAAGCGAAACCTCGGACGTACTACGTCCATCAGGAAAGACAAGACGTCCACTCGGTTGGTCGAGTGCGGCTTCTCTTTTCGACAACCCAGGCAAACCTGGCCCGACCGACCCCCGCCGACGTCAAGATCCTGATGACCGACGAGCTGCGCCTGAGCATGCGCGAAGTGGTCGAACTGTATTCGTTGCGCTGGCAGATCGAACTGTTCTTCAAGGAACTCAAGTCGAAGTTCGGCTTTCACCAGTACCAGTTCCAAAAGTTCGATCGCGTGAAAACCTGGTCGGAACTCGCCCTCACGACGTTCCTGTACTTGGAATACTACCGGGCGCGGCAGCTAGCGCGTGCCAATCTAAGCGACGAGGAGAAAAAATGGTGGCGCCATCAACGCACCCACGGCCTGACGCAGGCAGTTCGTCTGGCGAGCCAGCAGGGCGAGCTGACGTATCTCGCAGAGCGACTCCAGACCTCCGGCGGCATCGCCAAACTCAAACGGGCACTCTATCACAGCATCGCCCCAGAATACCGGGGCAAACTTTGAAAACCCGGGGAAATAGCGCAACATCAAAACTTGCGCTTCGGGTTAGTATGCAAGCAGCCTTTCGCGGAATTCTCCCGGAGCATGAATAATGAGGCCCAGTCCACGGAAAATCCGCGGCGGTTATCGCTTGCCTGCCTCAACACGGCGCGCCGGGTCCTGGCCGAAATAGGCGCGGAGCGTTTCATACAGCCGCGGATGGCGGTTCCGCATTTCGATGGAGCGCTCGAAGAAGCATTCGGTGGCGACCGAAAAGAACTCGCCCGCGTTCTTTGTCCCGTACTGGTCCAGCAGCGTCGCCCGCCCGGTTT
>JBBRPU010000540.1:0-2012 GCA_038227545.1 Candidatus Acidiferrales bacterium | reverse complement strand
TGAGATGTTCGGGCGGAGCGCCCTGGGTGGTGGTCGAATCCGCCGAGGATGACGCCGCGGGCGCGCCGGTAACTTTGGCCAGGCCGAAATCCAGAATCTTGGTGTTGCCGCGCTTGGTGACAAAAATATTTGCGGGCTTGATATCGCGGTGGACGACTCCCGCCTGGTGGGCGGCATCGAGCGCATCGGCGACCTCGATGGAGATTTCCAGCAGGCGCTCCGTTTCAAGAGGCCGACCAGTGATGAGGTGCTTTAAAGTTGCGCCATCGAGAAACTCCATGGCGATGAAGGCTCGACGTGAACCGTCGTCTTCGCCAATGTCGTGGATGGTGCAGATGTTGGGATGATTCAGCGCGGAGGCCGCCTGGGCTTCGCGCTGGAAGCGTGCCAGCGTTTGCGGATCGCGCGCGACCACGTCCGGCAGAAATTTCAGCGCCACGAATCGTTTGAGGCGCGAGTCCTCGGCTTTGTAGACGACGCCCATGCCTCCACCGCCGAGTTTTTCCACGATGCGGTAATGGGAGATGGTTTGGCCAACCAGGGAATCGCGTTCAGGCATCGCGCAAATTCTAGGCGGTGCGCGAGAGCGAGTCAATGCGGGCTATTGATAATGGGCTGTCCGTTGATTTACCTAGTTCGGCACTTACGGTGGTTTTGAATTTCCTGACGAGACAACATTAAACATATATTTTGAGGCATGGCACAACGGGCGGATGCTCTTACGAGCGTGACAACTGCCGGATCGCGACAGAGTAATTCCGCATTTCTCCTGCAGGTCTGCCGCCCGGGGCTGTGGACCACCACGGCATTGTTTTACTTGATGCCGCTGGGACGTTTCGTGGATTTCAGATCGGCGAGATTCTGGGTGGGGTTAATTTACGTTTTGATTCCTTTGGGATTTGTGCTCTACGGCGTGAACGATATTTTCGACGTGGACGCCGACCGCTGGAACCCGCGCAAGGGCACCTATCTATTTGGCTCGCTGGGGCAGTCGGAGCAGTTGGCGGCTTTGCGGTGGCAGATTGTGGCGGTGCAGATTCCGTTTGTGGCTGCGTTCCTGGTATGGATTGGCGCGCAAATATTGGTGTGGTTTGCCGTGTTGCTAGGCGCGGTGTGGCTTTACAACGTGCCGCGAATCGGATGCAAGACGCGCCCACCGTTAGACGTGCTGATGCAAGCGAGTTATCTGCTGGTGTTCGTGCTCAGCAGCTGGGTGAATGAAGTGCCGCAGCTACCGTGGCAGACGTTCGTGTTCGGTGCGCTGTTTGCGATGCATTCGCACCTGTTTGGGGAAGTGATGGATATTGCGCCGGATCGCGCGGCGGGAAGAACCACCACGGCGTCGCGAATCGGCGCGGTGCGCACTAAACTGCTGATTGCTGCGTTTCTCGGCGTGGAAGTGGCGCTGGTGGCGAACTATTTCCACGATATTTTAATTGCCGGTTTTTTGGCGGCTGGGGCGCTCTGGTTTATTGCCGATGCGCTCTGGCTCTGGCGCGACCGTCCCTACAGCCCCATTATGATGAGGCTGTTTATGTGGGGGTGGAATGCGGCGGCGGTTTTGTTGATTTTTTGGGGTTACGCGCAAGGGACGCTCACGCGGGCGGCGGTTTGAGGGTGCTCGCCTATTTTTGAAATCGAATTTACCGACTGGACGCCCGACCCGCCCAGCGTGACGGTTAGGAGTTCCAGGCGACTTTGCTGATTTGCTGTTTGCGAGACTCCCATTCGGAGCCAGAGAGCAGGCGCGGGGCGACGTCAATCAGGCGAGGGATGAGCTTGAAAACCGAAGCGGGGGACCAGGGCTGGCCGCTGCGGGTGCGATACTCGCGAACGTTGAGCGCGTCCGCCATGCTGTTGAACGAGATGTCCTGAACGATCATTTCGGCGAGAAATTTGAGGGTGCGGGTTTCGAGCGGATCGTCTTCGAGATGGCGGCCGTCGGCGGCGATGCGCAGGCCGAAGGGTATTTCTTCCGTGCCGACCTCAGCGGAGGCGTCTTCAGCGTAGGC
>JBBRPU010000539.1:0-2036 GCA_038227545.1 Candidatus Acidiferrales bacterium | reverse complement strand
TTTAGGATTCTGCGGATTGTCCAGTTTTTGCCGCAGCCACGCGATGTGCACATCAATAGTGCGTGAAGAGACTTCGCTGTCGTATTCCCACACCTGCTGCAGTATTTCTTCACGCGGCACTACGCGGTCGCGATGGTTGATGAGATAGCGCAACAGTTGCAGTTCCTTGGCGGCCAGCGCCAGCGGTTCCCCACCCTTGCGAGCTTCAGCTCTCTCAAAGTCAATCTCCACGTCGCCAAACTGATAGCTCCGCAATTCCACGCGGTTTTCCTTATTCACGCGACGAAGTAACGCTTCGACGCGCGCTACCAGTTCCGCGGGCTCAAATGGCTTGGTCAGGTAGTCGTCGGCGCCGAGCTTCAATCCCACAACCCGATCAATCACCTGGGTCTTGGCGGTGAGCATCAGGATGGCGGTGTCCACGCCCGTCTGGCGCAACTGGCGGCAAATCTCGAAGCCGGTTTTCTTTGGTAACATCACATCCAGAATGATCAGAGCAAATTTTTCACGCGTAGCGCGCGATAGACCGCTTTCGCCGTCGGCAACGCTTTCCACCTGATAGCCCTCCGCAGCGAGCAAATCGGAAATCGTCATGACCAGTCCAGGTTCGTCTTCGATCAATAGAATTGGCAGGTTCATGGGGCCGGCTCGCCGTTCGTTGCTATGGTTGTCACCGCCCGTGAAGTTTCTCCGTGAGATTGCGATGGCGTAGCGCCGGGAATGTGAAGCACAAATTCCGCTCCGCGCCCTTCCCTGTTATGGACGGCGATCGTCCCCCCGTGCGCTTCGATAATTGTTTTCACCAGATTCAGCCCCAGCCCCGTGCCGTGAATTTGTTCCTCCTGAGCGCGCCGGCCGCGGAAAAATGGGTCGAAGAGACTCTCTTGCTCTCCAGCAGCGATCCCCCGGCCGCGGTCGGCCACTCGAATTTCCACGGCGGGAACCCCTCCATTTCTAGACGCCGTGGCGGAAATACCGATCCAGTCTCCACCTTCATTGCCAGGCGTGCCGTATTTCATGGCATTGTCGAAAAGATTCTGCAAAGCGTGCTGCATGGACTCCTGGTCCGCCAAAATGAGCGGCAAGTCAGGTTCGATGCTCCTTTCAATCACAAGGTTTTTCGACGGATGTGCGTTGCGCGCGGCCAGCAGGCTGGCCTCGATCAGTTCAGGAACGGACACCGTCTGTCGCGGTCGCGGGGTACGGCCGGCGCGCACATTGCCGTAACGCAACACCTGTTCGACGAGCGCGGAGAGTTTTTCCGCTTCCTGGCGGATAAGCGTACCGTAGCGCACCACCTGACCAGGTTGCGTCGCCAGTTCGCCCCGTAAATTGTAAGCGGCGGTGCGAATAACTGTGAGTGGTGTCCGCAGTTCATGCGAGACGCCGGAAACAAAATTCATTTGCAGATTGGCAAGCGCCTGCGCGCGGCGCGAAAACCGCAGCAGCGTATAAGTCGTCGTGAGAATGAGAAGCAATAGTCCAGCGGAAAGCAAATTATTACGCCGGCGGCCCTCAGCCACCATGGTTTCCAGCGAGCCCGCGTGGTGATGAACACGAAGCGTCCAGAGCCCACTGCTTGGTATGGCTGGCGGCCCCGAGAATCCCCGCGATGACCCAGGCGCTCTGGAACCCGATGCCGCTGGCGCGCCGCCGTTATGCCCGCCGGTTTTCGCTTCGTCAGTAACGGAGGTAGGTTGCGGGACTCGGCCAATTTCCAGCAGATCCACCGCGGCATCGGCGATCCAGTTGGCCTGAACTGGTGAATCCGAGGAACGGTAAATCAAAAAGGAGGGATCTACCTTGGCGATGACTTCCGCGTCGTACTCCAGAGTGCCGCTCTGCCCGAGGTAGCGGTTCAGCATGTCGGGTACCAGCGTCTGTCCGATGTACTCCGCATCCAGTTCGAGCACCAACCAGTCCTGCTCCACGAAGTTGCGCCCGCTGGGATAATTCGCAGACGAGAACCGCGGAAATTCCACCAGTGTCGAAGATTGATTCAGCGGTATAGGTCCGCCGTGAAGGCGCGCCACCAG
>JBBRPU010000538.1:0-2043 GCA_038227545.1 Candidatus Acidiferrales bacterium | reverse complement strand
GCTTCGTCAGATTACCGAGGCCTCCGCTGCCGCTAAAGCCGCTCGTGGATCCAACGAACAAAAGGTTGGCGACTTCTACGCCAGTTGCATGGACACCGCGGCCATCGAAGCCGCGGGCGCCAAACCCATCGCCGGGGAGTTCTCCGCAATCGAAGCGATGAGTGACCGTAACGCTTTGCTTTCACAAGTAGCCGCGCTGCACAAACAGGGCATCCAGGCGGTTTTTGATTTCAGCTCCACGCAGGATTTTGCCGACAGCACGAAAGTGATCGGTGATGCCGATCAGGGTGGCCTGGGCATGCCTGACCGCGACTACTACCTGCGCGACGATGATCGCTCCAAGCAACTACGCACCGACTACGTCGCCCACGTTGCAAAAATGTTTCAGCTGGCCGGCGACTCCGCCGAAAAATCCGCCGCTCAGGCGCAAACGGTGATGAACATCGAAACCGCACTGGCCAAAGCTTCGCTCACCAACGTGCAGCTGCGCGATCCGCAGGCTAATTACCACAAACTTTCCGCCGCCCAACTGAAAGAACTCACGCCCGACTGGTCCTGGGAAACTTTCTTTGCCGCCGTCAATCTCCCCGGCCTCGCGGAAACCAACATTGGTCAGCCCGATTTTTTCAGGGAAGTGAATCGCCAGCTCACCGCCACGCCGCTGCCCGACTGGAAAACTTATCTCCGCTGGCACGTGATCCACGCCGCGGCTCCCGTGCTCAGCGACAACTTTGTGCAGGAGAATTTTAATTTCTACGGCAAACGTCTTTCCGGCACCGCGGAGCTGCAACCGCGTTGGAAGCGCTGCGTGCAATCGGTAAACCGCAACGTGGGTGAAGCTCTCGGCCAGGTTTATGTCGAAAAATATTTTCCGCCGGCCGCTAAAGCGCACGCCCTCGAAATGGTTCACAATTTGCTGGCCGCTTTGCGTTCCGACATCCCCACGCTTTCGTGGATGAGCCCGGAAACGAAAAAGGCCGCCATCGCAAAGATGGAAGCCTTCAACATCAAGATCGGCTATCCCGATAAGTGGCGCGATTATTCCAAGCTTGATATTGAGCGCGCCGCGTACGCCGCGAATGTTCGCCGGGCCTCCACATTTGAGAATTCCCGCGAGCTCGCCAAAATCGGCAAGCCCGTGGACCGCAACGAGTGGGGCATGACACCGCCGACCGTGAACGCTTATTACAATCCCACCATGAACGAAATTGTCTTTCCCGCGGGCATCCTGCAGCCGCCTTTTTACGATCCGAACGCTGACGACGCCATCAACTACGGCGGCATGGGCGCCGTGATCGGCCATGAAGTTTCCCACGGCTTCGACGATGAGGGTTCGCAGTTCGATCCTCAGGGCAATCTGCGTAATTGGTGGACCGCCGACGATCGCAAAAATTTCGACGAGCGCGCCACCTGCGTCGAAAAACAATTCGACACCTACGAAGTCGAGCCCGGCTTGCACCAGAACGGCAAACTGGTTTTGGGTGAAAGCATCGGCGACCTCGGTGGACTTTCTATCGCTTACGCCGCGTACGAAAAATCTCTGGAAGGGAAGCCGCGCAAAGACCTCGACGGCTTTACTCCGGAGCAGCGCTTCTTTTTGGGCTGGGCGCAGGTCTGGGGAGCGAATCAGCGCCCCGAAGCCGCGCGCTTGCAGGCCAATACCAATCCGCACCCGCTCGCGCGCTTCCGAGGCAACGGACCCATCTCGGACATGGCCGCTTTCGCCCAGGCTTTCGGCTGCAAAAAGGGCGATGCCATGGTCCGCGAACAAGCCTGCAAGATCTGGTAGCCGCTCGACAGATTTTTAGACCAGAAGAGTTCAGGTTTGCTTAGCGACCGAGGAGCATCCTTGTTCCAGCCAGACTCTCTGAAGTCCAAAACAATTTTTCTTACCGGAGGCGGCACCGGCCTCGGCCGCTCCATGTCGCTGCATTTCGCCAGTCTCGGCGCCCGCGTGTTCATCGTCGGGCGCCGCGTCGAACCCTTGCAGTCCGTCTGCGACGAAATTAAAAAAGCCGGGGGCACTGCGGCGTTCGCTTCGTG
>JBBRPU010000537.1:0-2068 GCA_038227545.1 Candidatus Acidiferrales bacterium | reverse complement strand
GCACAATCTGAATGGCTTCGGCTTCATCGAGCGCGCGGATTTTTTCGACTTCTTTATGCTTGATGGCCGCTTTGATGCCGCGCAAGACGCTCAGGCGCAGCTCTTCCTTGGCGCGCATCGCGTCCACCAGGTCTTTTTGAATTTTTTCCGCCAGGCTCATGCGATGCTCCTCGACCCACGTTAGCTTCTCTTTAAAATCGCTGTGTAATAACTGGAGCAGTAACCGCCATCCACAACGTGCGCAAATATTTTGGGTAACTATTTGTTGATTGGAAAACTATCACAGATTGTTGGCAGCTCGCATTGACAGTGCGAGGGGGCCTCGCTACCGTTAATAGGTTACAGAGCGGCGAAAATCGCCAGCAGAGGCGGAGAACAACCGAATGAAAGTCATCGTGGCAGACAAAATCAGCGAGCGCGGCGTGAAACTGCTGAAAGAGCAGGCCGGCTGGAACGTGGTGCTGACCAATAAAGACAATTTGATTGCAGAGATTGCCGACGCCCAGGCGCTGATCGTGCGGAGCGCCACCAAGGTGACCGCGGATTTACTCGATAAGGCTCCGCAATTGCGCTGCGTGGGGCGCGCCGGCGTGGGCGTGGACAATATTGACCTGGAGGCCGCCACCAAGCGCGGCATCGTGGTGATGAGCACGCCGGGTGGAAACGCGGTCAGCGTTGCCGAGCATGCTTTTGCGCTGATGCTTTCACTTGCTCGCCAGGTGCCGCGCCTGGACAAGGCTTTTCATGAGGGACGCTGGGAGAAATCCAGCGGGGGCGGCACGGAAATGAGCGGCAAAACCCTGGGACTGGTTGGGCTGGGGCGCATCGGCAGCGAAGTGGCGGTCCGCGCGGAAGCGTTCGATATGCGCATTCTGGCGTATGACCCGTACATCAGCGAGGCGGCGGCCAAGGAATTTTCCGTGGAGCTGGTCACGCTGGATAAATTGCTGGCGGAGAGCGATTTCATTTCGCTGCACACCGCTTTGAGTCCCGCGACACAGAACCTTTTGAATTCGGCGTCGCTCGCGAAAATGAAGAAGGGCGCCTTCATCGTGAACACCGCCCGTGGAGAATTGATTGACGAAGCGGCGCTGGCAGAGGCTTTGAAGAGTGGACACATCGGCGGGGCGGGTTTGGATGTGTTCGCCGTCGAGCCACCCAAGAATTCCCCGCTGGCGGATTTGCCCAATGTGGTGGGAACGCCGCACATTGCTGGTTCCACGACTGAAGCGCAGGAGGAAGTGGGTACGCAGGTGGCGGTGCAGGTAAAGGATTATCTGGCCGACGGGATAATTCGCAACGCCGTGAATTTGCCGGTGCTTTCGGCGGAGCAGTACCGCCGGGTGCGTCCGTACCTGCAACTCGCCGAGCAATTGGGCTCGCTGGTATCGCAGGCTTCCGATACGCGCCCATCGCGGATCCGCATTCGCTACGCGGGAGAAGTGGCGGAAGTCGGCACCCATCTGTTGCGCAGCGCGGTGCTGGCCGGGGTGTTGAACGCGGTGCTCGACGAAAAGGTAAATGTGGTGAATGCTCCGGCGGTGGCGACCGCGCGCGGCTTGAAAGTGGAGGAGGAGACCCGCAAGCGCGAGCACGGATTCCCGAACACGCTGGAAATCGCGGTGCTGTCGGACGCCGGTTCCTCCACGGAAGGGTTTAGCGCCGAGGGCACGGTGCTGTTTGACGGTTCACCCCGTCTGCTGCAGATCGAAGGCATCGCGCTGGAAGCGCAACTGGAGGGTACGATTCTGTACCTGCGTAACCGCGACGAGCCTGGCGTCATCGGCCAGGTCGGCACGATGTTGGGGAAGTATGGTGTGAACATCGCGACTTTTGCGCTGGGCCGGCGAGAAGCTACCCGCGGCGCGCAAGCGGTTTCCCTGGTGCGCCTGGACGGCGAAGTATTCAATTCTATTCTGGAGCCCATCAAGGGCATTCCGGCGATTACGGAAGCGAAGTTGTTGCGCTTGAACTGACACCGCTGCGGATGCTGATGCGAACTGCGCTGCGCGACATCGCCGAGCCGTTTCAGGAAAGCTAGCTAAATTCCTGCTCAAACAGATTTGGT
>JBBRPU010000536.1:0-2075 GCA_038227545.1 Candidatus Acidiferrales bacterium | reverse complement strand
GCAGGGCTTTCCAGCCGAGCGCGTTTACATCCAGGTGTGAATCCGGCGGCGTCCAGAGGCAGATGCGCCCGATGGCATAGAGATAAAGGCTTCCCGGTTGAGCGAGGGCGGCGGATTCCAGTTTTCGCGCGTAATCAATGTCCGCGGAGAAAAACAAATCGAAGGGGGCGCCATTCTGTATTTGTGAAAAGAAATTTCCGCTGGAACCGTAGGTGACCTTTAGCGTGTCGCCGGTTTGTTTTTCGTATTGGGTGGCCAGCTCGGTCATGGCAAATTTCAAATCGGCCGCGGCCGCCACGGTAATTTCTTCGGTTCGGGCAGCCGCCGGGAAAGTAATCAGGGACATCACGGCGGCCACGGCAAATGCGAGAGTGCTCCACGTGAATTTCATGGCGGTGTCGGGCTCCCTAGAACCTGTACAGCACATCGAATTGCAGGCGTTTCAAGATATTTTCTTTGGTGGGACTCGTTGCGGTGACCAGCGGCCGGCCGAATAGTCCCGTGAAGCCGAGTTGGACGTTTCTATAAGCCTGATAAAACGCTTCGACGCGATGCTCGGACACGTTGCTGCCCTGGCGCATCTCGCTGTAGTTGAAAACCGCCATGACGGCTTCGCGCTCGACAAAAATCCGCGTACAGGAGAGATTCCAGTCACCCTTCTCCTGGGCTCGCCCGAGGCGGGCCTCCAGCCAGTACCCTCGGCGCTGGTGCGGGTCACACGCCGCGTTTCTGGATTGCGCAAAAGTTTCGAGGGCGGTGTTGGCGGGAGCGGGAAGAATATTTCCAACATTGGCGCAAGCTTCCGTGTTCTGCACAAAATCGCCCAGAACCACGAGCGGCCATTTCTCCGCCGGCGTCTTGATGTCGAAACGCGCGATGGTATCGAACAATGCAAATTTCGACGCGAACTGCGAGTTGGTGGTGACCTTTTGCCCGGTGGCGACAAAGGTCCCGGTGGTGGTCACCGCGGCGTTCTGATCGGCGTTATTATTCAGCCTGAGCAAACCCAAGCCGGGGCTCGCCGCGTTAGCGATGGCTACGGACAACGCTACAGGATCGGCGTTATGCCAGTTGTAAAAAGCCGCATAGGCGCTGAATTTCAGCCAACTGGCTAGCTTCCATTCCGTCTGCAACTGGCCGCCGGATACGGCGCTCTGCACGATGCTTTTGTTATTCAGTGAAACGCCGGCGGTTTCGGCGAAGGGTAGTTCAAAGCCCACCAGCGCGAAGCGCTTCAATGGCAGCGATTCCAGATCAAAGGAAATAGTCTGGGCCAAACCCTCCGGATTCAGATCCCGGTCCCAGGTCAGCTCCGTGCTTACCCATGGATATAGGAATTTGCCGCCGGTCAACGTCAGAGGGCGGAAATAATGCGGACGGTATTCGATGTAGGCGCGATCCAGGTCAAAAGGCTTCCGGGTGTAGAACTGGTTTAGCGTTTGATTGGTGGAGACGGGATTATTGACATCGCCGGTGACGAAAGCGAAGCCGCCGCTAAAGTCTTCATATTTGGCGGCGCCGTTGAGTCGCAGTCGGAGGCGCTCACGGTCCCGCACTTGCGACTGATCCGCGGGACCGCCAAAAAACGGCTCGTCACGCAGGCGAATATCTCCGCTGAACGAGAACGGCCCGATATTTTTGAGCCGTTCGCCAAAAGATTTCTTCAAGGAAGCGACTTCGTCCGAAAGCGATGCGATCTTTTGATCGAGCTGAGGTGTGCCGAGAGTCGAAGAGACGTTCGTGGCGGTGGCGCTTGGCGGCTGTGGCGCGATGTTTGCGGGGATCTCTTCCGCGTGCGCCTCGGTGGCCATGCCGGCGCGAGCCGCGCGCAGATCAGACTCCAGTGCCGCGATGCGTCTCTCCTGGGCGCGCGAGGACGCGATCTGCGCTGTCAGGGCGTCGCGCAACTCTGCGATCTGCGCCTCCACGGAAGGCTTGGCTGTTGCGGCCGAGGCCGGCGTATTGGCCGCGGAGTCGTCGTCTGCGCGACTGCTGGACGTAGCGTGGGACGGCACGGCGATGGAGATCCAGTCGGTCCGCATCGACCTCATCGGCAAGCAGCCCGGCTAGCTCCG
>JBBRPU010000535.1:0-2077 GCA_038227545.1 Candidatus Acidiferrales bacterium | reverse complement strand
GGGCTGACGAAGTGCCCGGCAAAATTTCCAATGGCACGATGAAATCCCTTGTGCGGCAATTTCAAACGAAACGAAATCCCCGCCTTCTCCATCACGCGATTCCAGCGGTCCACCCCCGCCTGAATTTCGTGAATATAATCGTCGCGTAGCCGCTCGTTCAAAGCCGTCAACGCCGGAACTTTTCTTTCTACAATCTTGCTGCCCACTACCTCGAACACCGGATAAACCTCATCCGCCAAAACATGATCATCCTCGATCTTCGTTTCGTCGTACCGCCCCTTCAGCCCCGTCGTGTAGTACGTCGCCGCATTCGATGACGCATCCGACCCGAACAAATCAATCGTCACGCTGTAGTGGAAATTTAAATATCGCTGCATCGTTTCGAGATCGATCACGCCCAGCGCGCGCACATCCCCGGCGCTCTCCACCTTGTGTTCGTTCATCACTTCGCAGGTGCGTTGCAGAATCCGGCTTACGCCCGTCTCGCCCACAAACATGTGGTGCGCTTCTTCCGTCAACATGAACCGGCACGTGCGCGCCAACGGATCGAATCCCGACTCCGCCAGCGCGCTCAACTGAAACTTGCCGTCGCGGTCCGTAAAGAACGTAAACATGTAAAACGCCAGCCAGTCCGGCGTCGGCTCGTTGAACGCTCCCAATATCCGCGGATTGTCCACGTCGCCCGAGCGCCGCTCCAGCAGCGCCTCCGCCTCTTCGCGCCCGTCGCGCCCAAAATAGCGGTGCAGCAAATACACCATGGCCCACAAATGCCGGCCCTCCTCCACGTTCACCTGAAAAATATTTCGCAGGTCATACAATGACGGGCAACACATTCCCAGCATGCGCTGCTGCTCGACAGAAGCCGGCTCCGTATCTCCCTGCGTCACAATCACCCGCCGCAACGTTGAACGATATTCTCCCGGCACCTCTTGCCACGCCGCATCGCCCTTGTGCGTGCCGAAATTCACCTGCTTTTCCACCGTGCGCGGCTGCAAAAAAATTCCCCAGCGATATTCCGGCATGCGCACATATCCAAATTTTGCCCAGCCGTCCGGTTCCACGGTGATGGCCGTGCGCAAATACACTTCGTAGTTGTGGCTTTCCGTCGGGCCCATGTCGTACCACCAGCTCATGTATGCAGGCTGCCAGTGCTCCAGCGCGCGCTGCAACACCCGGTCGCGTCCCAGGTCCACGTTATTGGGAATTTTTTCTGTGTAGTCAATCATCGCCGTTCTCCCGCGCCACCAAGTCTGCCTAAACTTTTTCCCAGTTGAATTTCACCGGAGAACCCGTGCCGTAAACTTTCAGCGCTCCGCTCGCTCCCACCGCATTTGGCCGGATGAAAATCCAGTTCTGCCACGCCGACAATCTGCCAAACACTCGCGTCTCCATCGTCTCCGGCAATCCAAATCGCAAATTCGCTTCGAGCCCGGTGCATGCGTCCGGCGAAAGCGCGACGCGCGATTCAATCGCCGTCCGCAACTCATCCTGCCAGTCCAGATCATCAGGCGCGGCCGTCACCAGTCCGGCCGCCACCGCTTCCGCAGGCGACAGCTTCTTTCCAGCTTGCGTGCGCAACGACGCCAATTGTTTCTCGTCCTGATAAAACCGCGCCGCCACTCGCGACAACCGGTTCACCATCGGCAACGCCCCAAAATTCATTTCCGACATCGCCACAAATGCCTTCTCATCGCCCTCTTCCGTGTCCAGCATGTACACCCGGTCCGCCGCCAGCGCCAGTTCCAGCAGCGTGCCCACAAAACACGATCCCGGCTCGATCACCGCAAACATAGAGCGCGATGTCACATCCAGCCGCGCGAACGTCCGTCGCATCATCCCCAGAACTTCACGCACAAACCAGTTCGCCTGGTGCTTCAAAATAAAATCATCCATCGCCAGCATCGCCCCGGCATCGCCGCTGGTCTTCAAGATCCACAATCCCAGTTCCAGCTCATTCGTTCGCAAACTCAGAATCGCGTCGTCCAGCTCGCGCGCCATCTTCAGTGGCCACCACTCCGCGCCCAGCGCCGTCACTCCTTCCACCGTCTGCGCCGCCCCCGCTTCCGGCGCGCGCACG
>JBBRPU010000534.1:0-2111 GCA_038227545.1 Candidatus Acidiferrales bacterium | reverse complement strand
GCTCAGGAGATTCGATGCTGAGAGTCTGGCAGTCGGCAAAAAAGGCCTGGGCAAATTTCTCGGTGTAATCGCGGATGGAAACGTGCGCCGCGGCGGCGTTGGCGATGATGCGGTCGTCCACGTCGGTGAGATTCATCACCTGGGTGATTTTGTAGCCGCGCGATTTCAGGAAGCGGCGAAGAACGTCCTGGAAAACGAAGGTGCGAAAATTTCCGATGTGCGCGAAGTCGTAGACGGTGGGGCCGCAGCTGTACATGCGCACTTCGCCCGGCGTTTGCGGGAGGAAGGGTTCGATATTTCCGCCCAGCGTGTTGTGTAGCTGAATCTCGGCCATGTGCTCCCGGGGTGCTTTGCTGGCTGTAGTTGTTGAATCGTAGATTGTAGCTGAGGGTTTCGAAGCGGAGCAATGCGGAAGGGTTTTTCTGGTGCTTGAATCGCGATGTGAGCCGGTGCAAATTGACGTGCGATACCATGGGCCGTTACAGTGCTGACTCGTAACTGGGGAGGATTTCCTTGAAGAATGTTCGCGTTGGAAGTGTGCTGCTCGGGCTCCTTTTGTGTGCCAGGGGATTGGTGGCGCAACAGGGCGGGGGATCCGGTGGTCAAAAACCGCTGACACCGGAAGCTACGCTGGACGTGCACTTCCTGTCGGATCTGCAACTTTCGCCGGACGGGATGCGGCTGGTGTTTGTGGTTTCTGAGGCGCCTAAGGGCGAGAAACGGGCTCAGCATCTCTGGATGTATGACAAGAAAACGAGCAGCGCGCGGCAATTTACGTATTCGGCGAAATCGGAAACTTCGCCGCGATGGTCGCCGGATGGGAAGCGCCTGGCATTTTTGTCAAACCGTGGCGGCGACGAGCAGCAGATTTACGTGATGAATGTGGGTGGAGGGGAAGCGGAAGCGCGAACCAAGGGGAAAAGTGACATCAGCAAATTTGAATGGTCGAAAGACGGGAAGTTCATTGCGTATATCGCGCCGGATGCCAAGAGTGATGAAGAGGAGAAGAAGGAGAAAGACAAGAACGATGCGCGCGTTGCAGATAAAGAAGAGAAGCATCCGCGGCTGTGGATGGTGCCGGTGGACTCGGGCGACGCGAAGGCGATCACGCCGGCAAGTTGGGAGATCAAAGAATTGGCGTGGATGCCGGACGGAGACAATATCGTGGTGGCGACTACCGATCATCCGGAGTCGGACCAGAACACGGACAGGATTTTCAGCGTGCGTGTTTCAGACGGAAACATGAAACCGCTCAGCGCGCCGCGCGGTCCGTTTGGGAAAGTCGCGGTTTCGCCGGATGGCGAAACGATTGGTTTCATCGGCGCCAGGGAGGATGGGCCATCGCCGCATGATTTGATGCTGCTGCCGGTGGGGAATTCCGCGGCGCGCAATCTGACGGGACTAAATCTTGATCGGCAGATTTTTGACTACAAGTGGCTGGGCGATGGCGGGGTGTTGGCGATTGCGGCGGAGGGGTTTCATACTCGGTTGAAGAAATTTGCTCCGGGCGGGGCAATGACGAATGTCGCTGGCGGAGCGTCTGCCAATCCTTTCGCTTTCGCGGCCGCAGGCGATGGTGGGGAAATATTCTTTGTGTCGCAAACGGCTACGCAGCCCCAGGAACTCTTTGTGTGGGAACCAAAATCTTCTCCTCGGCAATTGACGCATGTGAACGACGCGTGGAAGCAGTACGCGCTGGCAAAGCCAGAGCTCTATAAGTACAAATCATTCGATGGAGTTGAGATTGAAGCGGCGCTGCTGAAGCCGACAGGTTACGAGGCGAAGAAGAAATTGCCGTTGATCGCGCTGATTCACGGCGGCCCGACGGGCGCGTGGGAAGATTCGGTGGACACGTGGGGGCAGCTACTGGTGGCCCGTGGCTATGCGATTTTTTACCCCAACATTCGCGGGTCCATCGGCTACGGGCAAAAGTTCATTGAGATGAACCGCGGAGACTGGGGCGGCGGAGACTTCAAAGATGTGATGGCGGGCGTGGATGATCTAATTGCGCGCGGGATTGCGGATCCGGAAAAATTGGGGATCGGTGGGTGGTCGTATGGCGGATATATGTCCGAATGGGCGATCACACAGACCACGCGATTTAAGGCGGC
>JBBRPU010000533.1:0-2133 GCA_038227545.1 Candidatus Acidiferrales bacterium | reverse complement strand
GTCCACGTCGCGCCACAGAAAATCTCCGGCTCGCAGAGGCTTGATGGAACTATTTTCGGTGGCACCCTCTACCGCGTCGAGGACCACCAGCAGTTGCGGAAGCGCCGGAGCATCTAAGGTAGCGCTTTGTCCCGGCAAAATACGAATTAGTGTGATCTCCGTCTCGTCGGTCTGAAATTGCGGCTGTTCCGTGCGTCCAACAAGATGTGGCTTGGTGGTTGACTCCGGGCAACGAGTCGGCTGCGTCGCGATTAAAGCTGCGCAGAGGTTCTGCGGAGAGCGCTGCGGCGCAAGAAGTTCAACGGTCACGTTGCGGTAGGGTGTGTCTCCGTCAATGGACGTGGAATGAACGTAGCCGGCCGATTGCAATCGTAATTGGCCGTTGGTGACCGTTTGATGCGTGTCGGGTTTGCCGGGAGCGTGCACGGTAATTTGCGAGTCACTCAGCATGACGCCGATACCGTCAGCTTCATGCCGGTGCAATTGTACGGAATCGTGAGGCTCAACCTCTACGGAGTACACATTCACGAAGTCATTGTGCAAGACCAGATGATGATGGGGCTCAGATTTTAGCGGGGGAACGCTGGTTTCTTGCGCACAGCAAGCGAGCGAGAAAAATATAGCTGCAGCTATCAACGCCGGTTGGGAATTCATGCGTGAACCTGCCGAGTGACGATCCCAGAGTGTAGCAGCCGCCGGAAGAAATCGAATGAATCGAGGATTACTTTCCGTTCACCTCAAGCCGTAAGCAAGGCCTGGCCGCCTAACCCTGTTCTCAGGCGGAATGCAGGCCTTGCTCAGCACCGTCGGCTCAACTGCAAACTTATTCGCCGATGACCAGCACTTGAATGGAGCCGTCTACCACGGCTGGCCGAGGGTGGGCGGTGGGATCGCCGGTAAATTTAGCGGAGGGCACATAGGCCTTGTGAGACACCGCATCCAGTCCCATGGTCTTCGAGCCTTTCGGAGTATCAATTTCCTGCACCACGGAGTATTT
Organism: Candidatus Acidiferrales bacterium; assembly: GCA_038227545.1. Lineage (GTDB taxonomy): Bacteria > Acidobacteriota > Terriglobia > Acidiferrales > UBA7541 > Acidiferrum. Next base: position 1,136 of record JBBRPU010000533.1, on the reverse strand, counting down.
GCCGGCGGCGTCGGCGTGGATGATGGAAAGTTTTCCGGCTCCGGCGGAGGCAAACACGTTGCCGGTTCCCGGATCGAAAAATGCGCCATCGCAATCATCGCCGATGGGCACACTCTGGCGAACTTTGCCGGTTTTGCTGTCAACGACCATTAATTTTCCGTCGCAGCTCGCAAACAACATGTGGTTCTTAGCGTCGAGAGCAAGTCCTGAAGGACCTTCGCAACCTTCCATCGGCCAAGTGGCCTTTAATTTCTTGGCGGCGGAGTCAATCACCGCAATGGAGTGGGTGTCTTCCAGATTCACGAAAATATTTCCATCTTCGTCGTAAGCGAAGTATTCCGGCTTGGCATTCAGCGGAATGGTAGCCACGACTTTCCTCGTCTTGGCGTCAATGACGGAGGTTGATTTGCTTTTGCCGCATTGGACAAACACCAGGTGGGTGGAAGGGTGGTACAAAATCGAATCGGGATTCTCGCCAGTGGCGATGGTGGAATCCACCTTGAGAGTTTTCAGATCGAAGACCGCAACTTTCGCGGCTCCGCCTTCGCTGATAAAACCGATGCCGAGATCGGGAGCCACTGCCACTCCGTGTACTCCGGGCGTGTCGGGAATATCACCGACGACTGCGCCGGTTTCGGAGTCGAGCACCGAAACGTGCGTGGCGCGCGCGATGTACACGCGGTGCGCTTCAGGATCGGTGGTCACGTAGTCCCAACGTCCCGCGCCCTCGAGAGGCAACTTCTTTTCGATTTTATACTTGCCGCCGCCTTCCGCAGCGAGCGCATTGGACGCCAGCGCCAGTGGAGCGAATGAAAGAATCAAAGCCGATTTACGCAATAGGTGATGCATTTTTTCGTTTCCTCGTTTTGTCCGGGCGGGTCTTATAAACGTCCCGGCATATTTTTCGACTGCGCATGGTGCGAACACGCGGGACGAGGCTAGCAGGAGTTTCGCGTCCTGCCTACGAAAGACGGCGAAGATGAACGAAAATTAAGACTAAATTCGTAAAGAGCGGCTATGTCTGGGTGTTGGTGGCGTTGGAAGGCTGTTGGGGAGCTGCCCGCCCGGGGTTACTGGGTGATAACTCTTGCCCCGCAAGGCTGGAAGGATTTTTCCTTCTCTCGCGCCTGAAATGT
>JBBRPU010000532.1:0-2133 GCA_038227545.1 Candidatus Acidiferrales bacterium | reverse complement strand
TTTGGGTATTCTGCCGATTCAGTCCGCGTCAGTAACCATCAATCCCAACTCGACGGCCAGCACGACCACGGGCGGGACCACGACGACCGGGACAACTTCTAACCAAACCATATCGCTGAACCAGTTGCGCCATCTGAATGGCAGCGACTATAGCGTCACGCTGCCGAGCATCACCGCCAACGCGGTTTTGACGGATACGTACACAAAGATCATTCAGAACCCGGAAATTCGTTCGATTGACGGACAGCCCGCCAAGTTGCGCGTCGGCGATAAAGTGCCAGTGGCTACGGGAAGCTTTCAGGCGGGCGTGGGGGTTGGCGCGACGGGCGTCAACCCCTTGGTGAATACGCAATTCCAGTACCTGGAAGTCGGCGTGAATGTGGATATCACACCGCGCGTGCATCCTAATCACGAAGTCAGCATGAAAGTGATTATTGAAGTGTCCTCGGTGACCGGGACTTCGACGATTGGCGGAATTCAGCAGCCGATTATCAGCCAGCGCAAGATTGAGCATGAAATTCGCCTGAAAGAAGGCGAAGCGAGCGTGCTGGGCGGACTGTTTGAGAAGACCGACACGCGTACGTTGAACGGGTGGCCGGGCCTGGCGAAGATTCCGTTCCTGCGCTACTTTTTTTCTGATGACAAGATTGATCATCAGGAAAATGAAGTTCTAATTGTGCTGACTCCGCGCATTGTGCGCATTCCGGAATGGACCAAGGGAAATCTGCGGCCGCTGTATTCCGGGTCGGAAACGAATGTGCAGGTACGGCGTGAAAGTGATGTGCGCACGCCGACGGCAACGACGCCGGGCGTGACGCAGTCTGCGCCGCCTCCGGCGATGCAGAATCCCCCGTCCGCCATGCAGGCACCGAATTCTAGCGCGACGAGCAACGCAGTGCCTGCTGACGGTGGTGCTCCAGTGCCGGCTCCTGCTGCCGCTCCTGCGGACGGGGCTCAAGCTAAAATTAGATTCGAGCCGCAGGGCGTGTCCCTGAAGCCGGGACAAACGACCACTGTGGGCATCGTGGTTGACAACGTGAACGACCTTTATTCCATTCCGCTGCTGCTGCAATACAACCCGGCGGTGGTGAGCATTGAGGAAGTGCAGCACGGCGGTTTCCTTTCTGGCGGGACGCAGGAAATTGCGATCGTGTCGCGAGTGGACAAAGAGCATGGACAAGCCATTATCTCCGCCACGCGGCAGCCGAACACGCCCGGAGTGAACGGCAGCGGCACCTTGATGGGCATCGTGGTGAAAGGCATTGCGCCGGGGACTTCGAATCTTTCCATCGTGCAGGTTAACGCGAAGGACTCACAGCAGAAACCGATTCCGCTGGTCACCAGCGAATCCACCGTGCAGGTCCAGCCTTAGTGAGGGTGCGGAATTACCATGCTACGGCGCGCTAAAGACGTTATACGCAGGCAACATTTTTCACACCAGAGTGGTATGACGCTGCTGGAGTTGATTATTGCTTGTGCGATCTTGCTGATACTTTCCGCCGCGGCTTTGCCCATTGCGAAATTCACGGTGATTCGCAGCAAAGAAAGCGACCTGCATCGCGAACTGCGCGAGATGCGCGACGCCATTGATCGGTACAAGGATGCCGCCGACCGCAATCAAATCCGCGTGGAGTTGGGCAGCGAGGGGTATCCTCCGGATCTTGAGACGTTGGTGAAGGGTGTGCAGCTGGGCGCGGCCGCCGATAAGAAAATTCGCTTTCTGCGCAAGATTCCTGTGGACCCAATGACGGGGCAAGCGGAGTGGGGATTGCGCGCGGTGCAGGATGATCCGGACTCCACCAGTTGGGGCGGGAAAAACATTTTCGATGTGTACTCGAAATCTACGGCGACGGGGCAGGATGGCACGAAGTATTCGGATTGGTGATGATTGACGCTTAAAAGATTAGCGACGCGCGAAGTTGGCAGCGCTTACCTTTCCGGAGCGCGTTGTAGCCGTGTGCTCCGTGGGCCCGGGGCCGGTGCGCGCACGGACGGCTTCACGCTCATTGAATTGATGATCGTGATCACCATTATTTTTATTCTGCTGGGGTTGGCGGCGGGACGCTACGATCGCTCGGTGGTGCGCGCGAGGGAGGCCACCCTGCACCAGGATTTGCAGGTGATGCGCCAGGC
>JBBRPU010000531.1:0-2138 GCA_038227545.1 Candidatus Acidiferrales bacterium | reverse complement strand
TTTAGCGATCCGTTGCGCGCGGAGGCCGTAGGTCTGATCGCCGGAGCATTCATTATCGCGCTGTCCACGATTCTGGTGTATTTCCTCTGCACCCCGCCGTTGGGTTATCGCCGAAGCAAAATCCGGCGGGCCAGGTCGCGCGCTCCACAGCGTGAGGTACAGGTGGCCACGCCGGTAAAAGAAAACGGCGCGGATATGCCTTTGCCGGCTTGATGCCCGGACACATTTGATTCACGGGTGCGGGCGCCGGGGCAGCTGCCGATTAGGCTACGCCCTGGGGATAGCGGCAAAATAGCGCTCTTCCAGAATGCGCTGATGATGTAGTTCGTGCCCGGCGGTCATAAAAGCCAGCGCGCGGACGCTGACTTCTTTGCCGCTGGCGGTTCCGCGGAGTAGCCAGGCAGCGTCGCTTAGCGAGCGAAACAGTGCGATAGACGCGCCGCGAACCGCGGCGAATTCGTCCGCCAGGTCCGCCAGACGCCGGTCACCGAATGCGCCGTTCTTCACGTAGTCGTTCTGTTCGAATCCCGCCAGCGGCGTCTGGTCTCCCCGCGCAATGCGCATAGCGCGGTAAGTGAACACACGCTCGGCGTCCGCCAGGTGTCCGACGACTTCCTTCACGCTCCATTTATCGGGGCCGTAACGAAAATTGCCTTCCCGTTCGCTGCGCGCGGAAAGCAGCTGCATCATGTGCAGGCGCTGCGCCTCTAGCGCGGCCACGGCATCGTCGCCGGGAACCAGCGCGATATAACCCGCGTAAAAAGGAGCGTACTCGTGGGCCTCAGGCCTTCCTGGTTTCATCGCTTCCACCAACCTCGTGTGCTCCGATTTGATGTTGCACCTGCCGCCGAAATTCTTGCGGATGGGAAATCAAGACGAACGATTCAGGGGTGCCGCCGGTGCCATGCACGATAACGTTTCCATAACCGAGCATGCGGCCCCACATGGATTCCACTACGCCGATGCTTTCCACTCGGGAGAGCATGAGGTCCAGCGTGCGCCGGCTGCCCAGGCCGGTTTTGATCAGCACGCGACGGTTGGTCACCGCCATCTCTGTGGCATTGCGCTTGGTCATGCCCCAGGCCAGATTGAGCAGCGCGACGACTACGAGGATCGCTCCTAAAACCAGCGCGGTAGTCATGCCTCCCGGTATGCTGGCGGAGTACTGCGCCAATTCCGGACGCTTGGCGGCAACCTCTGCCAACAGCCACAATCCGGGAATTCCCAGCAGTAACGCGATGAACAGCGGCCCCAGCAGCACGATCCAGTGGTTGCGCGTCTGGTACAACAGCGTTTCGCCTGGCACCAGATTCTTTTCCACGTAACTCATCGTTTTTTCTCAGTCGCGCGCTCTAAGCCTTGCAACGTTTTCCTGCGCTGCGCGAAATCATACTTGATACTCTAGGCGCTTCAAAGTGCGCGGCCCTCGTTCAGCGGTGGTGCGCGAATCGTGGGAGGCGTCATGAGCATGGTACTCCAGAAAGCGCGTGTGGCATTTCAAGGTGAGCCCGGCGCCTTCAGCGAAGCGGCCGCTGTGCAACTGCTGGGCGGGGCCATTACTACCGTGCCGCGCGCCACTTTCGAGGCCGCTTTCGCGGCGATAAAGGATGGCGCAGCCGAAGCGCTACTGGTGCCGGTGGAAAATACTCTGGCGGGTTCGGTGGTTCGCGTTTTCGACCTGCTGCTCGAAAGCACGCTGCAAATCATCGCGGAAACAATCCTTCCTATCGAGCATCACCTCATCGGTTGTCCGGGCGCAACTCTTGCGGACATTCGCTCGGTGGCTTCGCATCCGATGGCGCTGGCGCAATGCGAGCGGCTGTTTACCGACCACCCTTCGTGGAAGCGCGTTCCTGCGGAAGATACCGCCGGCAGCGTGCGCGAAGTTCTGGCGCGCCAGGACAAATCTTTCGCGGCCATCGCAGGCCAGCGCGCCGCCGATCATTATCGCGGAGTTATTCTCGCGCCATCTGTGCAAGACAACGCTGAAAATTTCACGCGCTTCGTTCTGCTGGTGCCACACAATGAGGCGGCCGCTTTCACCGCGGCGGACGCGCCGAAAATGTCCATTGCCATGCGCCTCGCTCACCAGCCTGGCGCGTTGCTGGCTTCGCTGCAACCTTTTGCAAATCACCAGG
>JBBRPU010000530.1:0-2138 GCA_038227545.1 Candidatus Acidiferrales bacterium | reverse complement strand
TGCCATTTCTTTTCCTTTGTTTCGTCGGGGGAGGGGAGGAGTTGCCAGATTTCCACCCGATATTGGTAGCGGCCGACGTGAGGAGGCGCTGATCCGTCGCGTCTTCAGTTTGAAGTGAGCCGACTCACGTCGGCTGCTACGAGGACAAGTTTAAGGACGCGCAGCGCAAAAGACTCAATCCGAAAAACCTTGACGGCCTCGGCGAGAATTAACGGTCGGGGGGTGGGCTGGAAAAAGTCCCCGGCTGGATTTCAAGACGGGGGCTTGGCGATTCCTTATCACCTTGACGCTGCGCCGATGGACAATAACCTCGCGTTCATGAACGAAGTGAGTCCGACCACGCGGGGGGATGCTTCAACGTCCAACAAGCGCCGTGCATAAGGTCGTCTTTATCTGTACGGCCAACATATGTCGCAGCCCTATGGCGCACGCCATCCTGGAGGCAGAGGCGCAGCGAAGGGGGCTATCGGTCGAGGTTTGCTCCGCGAGCACTTGGAATTTTGACGGGACCATGGCTGCCATAGAGGCAAGGCTTGTCTGCGAGAAGCACAACACGCCGATGTCAAAACTGCTTACGACACCTCTTCAGAAGCTGGATTTATCGGATGCAACACGCGTGCTTGTAATGGAACGGGCGCACATCGCCGAGGTCCTGGCCCAGACAGGAGCGCTGCCTGAGCGGGTGAGTTTGCTGGGCGCCTTTGACTCCGAACAAGGCGACGAGGAGATTGAGGACCCGATTGGAAAAGAACTGGAAGCGTACGAAGCCTGTTACAGCCGAATGCGTGATTGCATTACCCATTACCTGGACACGACCCTAGATTTCGAATAAGCGGCACAATTCCCACCCGACTCCGCCGGCCAACGTCGCTCGCAATTTGAACGGCGCACCGCTTCGCGCAATTCGGACGCACACCACTGCGCACAACGTCGCTCGTAATCCAATGGTCAATCGTGAAGGTCGGAACTTGGCGGAGAGAAACCGGACCTGAAAACGCAACGGAGAATTTGAGGAAGGCACCTGCTGACGAACCAACTTCACTCAAGCGATGCAGCGATTGAGCCATTGTTTCGGAAAGTCAATACGCGCCAGCGGGCGCAACTGGCGTGCCTCATGGTTCCCGCATGAGGGATGACAAGTAAGCATCTCCCGCCTGTCTTGTCACCGGTCACTTCAAAACCAGCCAGTCGGGGTCGAATGAAAACCAGCCACTCTGAAGCGATTTATCCATATCAGATTTCTTGATTCGAGCAAGGGCCATTTCAATTTCTTAACGCGGCGCGGAATTTCCTTTCATCGCCGGTGGATTGCCTGTTGGACCAGGATCATTAATCGCTTTGCTTCCTTTTTTTCCTCCTCAGTGATTTCCTCTTTGGCGAACACCAGGACATCTTTTATCGCCGTCTCAAGCGCCGCGTATCCGTCGGTAAGCCCGTTCAGAGCGAAGTAGCCTGGAAGAAAATGCAGCAATGGCTTGAGGGCACGACGTTCACACCAACCATCCGCAAGCTTTTGCAGATCTCGCAGGAATTCATCGTTTGTCATATTGTCACCGGGCGGTTGAAAACCAGCCACTCGTGTGCGGTTGGTGTCATGTCCATTTACTCACTCCATCGAAGTGTAGATGCCGCTCGATTAGCGCGTGAACGAATTCAAGAAGACTCCTTGAACAAACTGGGCACCGTAAGTCACCGGGGGTCAACTCCTGTGCTGCACCTCCGCAACCAGGACAAAACCAACTACCGCCAATCGCGTGCGGTCTGCCTCTATGAGCGAACACGGTATCTTTCGGCTCACGAATCTTCGTGACATAACAATCTCGCAACCGCTGCGCCAACTCTTGTGCAAAATCCATTCGACCGCGGACGCACGCCAACTGACCATCTGGCGCATCGGTCAGAATGTCACCGCACTTAGGGCAATGTAGAGACATAACGGCAGTATGGGTGGTTCGCGGCGAAAATCGAGCGGTTTCCATAATCTGCCAGCAGCGAAGTAAAACGAGCAGAACCGGAAAGCGAGCCATTCAGCTCGCCGGTTCTGCGGCGGAAGTTTCGCTGGGCTTGGATTTGCTCTTTTTGTTTTTGTCCTCCTTCCCGGCAATGGTGGCGTGGTCTTTGAGACGGTAACTCCGGCC
>JBBRPU010000529.1:0-2147 GCA_038227545.1 Candidatus Acidiferrales bacterium | reverse complement strand
AATCCGGGGTAGGTGAAGGATTCGTAGTCGTCGCCGGCTTCGAAGCACTGGAGCGCGGGGACAGCTTCAATACCGACGCAGAAAAGATCGTGGGTGAATGTTTGAAAGAAAGGCAAGGCCTGGGGCGTGAGGTGGCAATACTTTGTCAGGTAGTCGGCATAGCTGGTTTTTCTGATTAGCGCGGTTTTTTCTTCGAGCGACATGCCGGCGAGATAATCTTTTTTTTCGGTGTAGACGCGAGCGATGTCGCGGCGCACTTCCTCCGAGAGAGGGGCCTTGGCGAGGAATTCGGGCCATGGAGTGGTGTTCATGCCGGTGAGGAGGCGGTCTTCGCCGAAAGTTTCCTTGTCAAAGAATGCGGCGGTGCCCATTTTTGAATAAAGTTTCTGGTCGTAAGCCTGATTGAAACGCTCGACGCGGACGCCGATTTCTTCGATGAGGGCTTTGGCGACGCCGCTGTACTTGCCGGGGCTTTCGATGGATTGTGTGCCGCCGTAGCTGAGCACCATGCGTCCGCCGGCCTGGAATTCGTTGCGCTTGGCGTGGCCGCCGAAATCATCGTGGTTGTCGAGAATCAGAATGCGCGTGTTTTTGCCAGCATGCTGGCGATAGAAATGGGCGGCGGCGAGGCCGCTGATTCCGGCTCCTACGATGATGGAGTCGTAATTTTCGCCGGTGGCGGGAACTTTGCCTAGCTCGTCCCACTTTTCGCCGTCGCGCATGAGGTGCGCGTAGGTGAAAGTGCCGTCGTGATTGCCGCGCAGGCCCATTTTTGCGGGTGGATAGTAGGCGGCGGAGTTTTCTGGAGAGACTTCATCGAGTGCGGCGGCGGCCAATAAAGTTTCGGCCCCGAATATTTTGGAGGCGCCGAGGATTGCGCCGCCCGCGCCAACAGCTACGCCGTTCAAAAAATCGCGACGGGTGATTTCGCGAGCCACGCCGAGTTCCTTTTCGATTTGCCGCTCTCTTTTTGACTGGTCCCTCATTTGATTCCTTACGCCTTCCCTGCGCGAGTTGATTATAGTCCGAGACTTACAAAACCCACCGAGCGCTCCGCTGATAAATCCGGATGTTCCCACCTTACGAACCCCACCAGCAAAAACCTTACGGTGGGGCACCCGGCCATTTTGGGCGTGGACAACAGCTAGTGATAAGCGTTGGATACGGAAGTTGGAGTTGCGACCACGCATATAAAGATATACAATTATAATGTATATCTAGAGGTACTCTGTGCAGATATCTAAATGGGGTAACAGCCTAGCGGTGCGATTGCCCACGGCTGTGGTTGACGCACTGAAACTTAAGGAAGGCGATCAGATCGAGATTCGGATTGCCGGCGCTCGCGTATTCGAGGTGAACCGTGACCAGAGCCAGGCTCGGGCGCTTGCTCGTCTAAGGAAATTGCAGCGTAAATTGCCGGCCGGATTCGTGTTCGACCGCGAAGAGGCCAATGCGCGTTAAGGCTTTCTTCGACACAAACGTGCTGGTCTATGCGGTTAGCAAGGATGATCCGCGCAGCGCGGTGGCCGAGGAGTTGCTGGCGACCGGTGGGTTGCTGAGCGTTCAGATATTGAACGAATTTGTCTCGGTCGCGCGAGGTAAAATGTTGATGAGTTGGAGTGACGTACGAGAGGCGTTGGAGGCGTTTGGTGTTCTGTGCCCTGCTCCACTGCCCGTCACGATAGAAATGCACACAGTGGCGCTGCAGCTTGCGGAAAAACGTGGCTACAATATCTACGACGCGTTGGTAGTTGCAGCGGCATTGGAAGCGGGATGCTCCGTTCTATATTCGGAAGACCTGCGCGATGGTCAAACCATTGGCGGCCAACTGGCGATTCGAAATCCTTTCGTAAGTTCTCGCGGTTGACGAAGTTCGAGACGCATGTGGAGTAGTGACGCCCTCGAGGCGGTTGACCTGAGCCAAAAGAAGACAGATGGGTGGCCGTACCTGGCGCTGACCGGCGGGATTTTGTGCATCGCGTGGTCGGCGATTTTTGTGCGGTGGACGAATATTCCGGGCCCGGCTTCGGCATTTTATCGCATGCTGATTCCGGCGCTGGTGCTGGCGCCTACGTGGTTTATGGGACCGCGATCTCCGCGCGTAAATCGAAAAACTATATTAGTGATTGCGGTGGGGGGACTTTTTT
>JBBRPU010000528.1:0-2152 GCA_038227545.1 Candidatus Acidiferrales bacterium | reverse complement strand
GACGCTTTTGAGGACTGGTGCGATGTTAGCCATGATGAAAACGCCCGGTGCTCTAATACGAGCCTAAGTTACAGCAGCCCGAGCCGGACTAGCGTAATGTCGAATGGGTTAATACTACTGCAAAATAGATATATAAGCAATGTTATACCATTATAGTTAACATAATTGTTAACGGACGGGACCAGTCGAGGTGGGGCGGAACAGCGCGGTCCCGCGGGCGGGAAATGGAGCGCTAGCGCTGGAGCTGCAAGGAGCCGCGGGCTTCGGCGACCAGATCGGTGAAAACGCCGTTGGCGATGTCGGCGTGATAGCGATCGTAGATAATCTGCCAATTTTTTCTGGCTTGAACGGGGACGGTGCCGGCGTTGAACAGGCGCATGCCGCCCATGCCGACGTCGCGCAGGAATGCGGTGGAATATAATCCGACCTGGAGTCCGGCCTTCCAGGCGCGCAAACACAAATCCACGTCATCACATTGAAAAGGCGCGAAGGTATTGTCTATGCCACCGAGTTGCTGGACGGCGCGCCTGCGCAAAAGCATGGGAGCGCGATTGACAACATCCACAAAGCGGAAGGGCATGTCTATGCGCTCGCCGTCGCGCTGATTTACCGCCCTATAAGTGACCTGATGGGGAGACTGCTCGGGATCGCGGGAGTCCGCCAGCTTTAGTTCCAGGCCATCGCGGCCGCCGAGAACCGCCATCTGGGGATATTGATCGAAGAGTTGAAGCGCGTCGTGAATCCACGCGCCACCCATGGGCGGGATGTCATCGTCCTGTAGAAGGGCGACGATTTCTCCTCTGGCGAAGTCCAGCGCGCGGGAATAAGTCCGGATCTCAAACAAATCATTGCTGCGGATAATGAAATGATTTTTTCCGGCGAGCAAGGCGGGGAGAATCTCGAGCGCGCCGTCACGGGAGCCGTCGTCTATCACGATGATTTCTTCAATGGGAGAACTGTGGAGAGCGGCGAGGATGGCTTCCACGTTATGACGCTTGTTGAAGAGCTGAAGAACGGCGGTGACGCGAGGATGCTCATTGTAGGGCAGGCGCGGCGCGGTGGAGACCTGATGCACGACACGTTGACTGTGGCGACGCAGGTGGTAGAGGCGGCGCCAGCGGTTCACGAGTTTCTTAGCGATGGGGATGATGGGCATTTGGCGTTGTGAAGGTATTAGAGAATCAAAAAGTGACGTCAGTTACAGCGCGGTTATTTTTCTCATGGAAAGGTTGCGGGCTAAACGCAAAATGTTTTTGGTGCGCCAGGAACCCCAGCAGAGGTGCGCTCCAACGGTCTCGGATGACGGGTGGTAAGAAAAATTGCCGCGGGTCAGCGGCGGGTGAAAGATGTGGCGAGGCGCGAGGAAGACGTCGGAATATTTGTGACGATTTCTGATGAAGAAATCGGTGAGGCCTTCCGGGCCGGTGGTTTTTTCAATCTGATCCTCGGCGAGATTTTCCAGGGCGCCACCGTTGAAAAGCTCGCGCAGAAAGTCTGACCAGAAGGCATGGCGCGGCACGGAACCCATGGCGGCGTTTCCCAGACGCATGGACGAGAGGTCGTCGCTGTCTCCCCGCGAGACTGGCAGCACACAAGGATGCGAAAGGAGGGTTGCGCCGATGGGGGCCAACATTTTGTAATCGGTGTCGAAATAAAAGCCGCCGTGCACGTACAGGTACATGTACCGGGCAAGATCGGCTTTCACCACGCCGCGTTTTATGCGGCGGTACTGCTCGATATATTGCGGGAAGTGTCCGGAGACAAAGCGGTCATTGTCATTGTCATCCCATAAATTGTATTGCCAGCCGGCGAGGATGGAGCGCATGCGGCGAATGACGCGGCGCTCTTCCCAAGTGAGATTTTTTGTAGGCGCGGTCTGATGAATGACTTTGGGGATTAGCGTTGCCGAGGCGCGCGCGGGCGCTTCGGAAAGAAATGTGCCTGCGGCAGTGGTGACGGCGCGCGGCGTGGTGAGAGTGTCAGTCATGGAAGAGAATCTCCCTTGCGCAGCATCTGCGCCAGTAAGACCGAACCGTCTTTGGTCAGGTGGCCATAGTCGAATTGCAACGGGACGCCCTGACCGGCGTATTCGATGCAGGATTGCTGGTGGCAGAGGCTGCTGAAAAAAGAAACGTAGCGAACGCCCCACTCT
>JBBRPU010000527.1:0-2168 GCA_038227545.1 Candidatus Acidiferrales bacterium | reverse complement strand
GACCTGCAATACTGAGCCGCCCGCGGCGGTAAGCGCCAAGGTTTTCAGGATGTCGCGCCTGCTGATGCCCACGCTCATGCTAGAGATTGCCTTTCTTGGCTTCGTCGAGAAGAAATTCGGAGGCGCGCCAGGACAGCGCCATGATGGTCAGCGTGGGATTCTTGTCGGGATTGGTGACCAGCGAAGCGCCGTCGGTGACGAAAAGATTTTTTACGTCGTGAGCCTGGCAGTAGCCGTTGAGTACGGAAGTTTTCGGATCGGCGCCCATGCGCGCGGTGCCCACTTCGTGAATGATCTTGCCGCCTTCGAGGATTCCGAAAGGATACTGGCCGTCAATGGAAGTTTTGGTTTTATACACGCCGCCCATGGTTTCGATGATGGCGCGGAAAGTCTGCTGCATATCTTGCGCCTGGCGCAATTCGTAGTCCGACCACTTGAAGTGAAAACGAAGGACGGGAATGCCCCACTGGTCCACCACGCTGGGGTCTATTTCACAGTAGGTGTCGGGGTTGGGAATCATTTCCCCGCGGCCGGCGAAGCCGATGGCCGTGCCGTAGGTCTGGCGCGCGCGCGCCTTGAGCGTGGCACCGTAACCTTCTTCCTCGTGACATAGATCGTCGAACATGCCCACGCCGGGCATGTCGCGCCCGCCGCCCATTTCGATGTGGTAGCCGCGCGGAAAATCATTCTTGCGATCAAATTTCCACCACGGCATATACAGGTGCATGCCGCCAACGCCATCGTGATTGTGCGGAGGCATTTTTTCGAGCGCGGGAATGTAGCCCCAGCCGTCGCTGCCGACGGAGTCCATCAAATACTTGCCGACGGTGCCGGAAGAATTGGCGAGGCCATCGGGGAAAGCGGCGGAGCGAGAATTCAAAAGCAGGCGGGCGGATTCGCAGGCGCTGGCGGCGAGCACTACGGCACGAGCGTTGACGCGCTGCTCGGTGCGGGTGGATTTGTCCACGTAGGAAACGCCCTGGGCTTTGCCGTCTTTGCCAACGATCACGGCGCGAGCCATGGCGCCGGTGATCATGGTGAGGCGGCCGGTTTTCAAGGCCGGCGGGAGCAGCACCTGGCTGGAACTGAAATTGGAGCCGGTGATACAGCCGCGTCCACATTGGCCGCAATAATGGCAAGGCGCGCGACCGTTGATGGAACGAGTGAGGACCGCGAGGCGCGCGGGGATGCACAGGATGTTGAGCTTGTCGCAGGCTTTTTTTATGAGCAGCTCGGTACAGCGGGGCTTAGGCGGAGGAAGAAAAACGCCGTCGGGAGCGCTGGAAATATTTTCCTTGCTGCCAAAAACGCCGATGTAGGATTCGACTTTGTCGTAGTACGGCGCGATGTCCTGGTAGGTGATGGGCCAATCGTCACCCAGGCCGTCGCGCGTGCCGGAAGTAAAGTCAATGGGAGCGAAGCGCAGCGCGATGCGGCCCCAGTGGTTGGTGCGGCCTCCCACGATGCGCGAGCGAAACCACTGGAAGTTGGCGCCGGGCGCGGACGTGTACGGTTCACCATCAATATTCCAAGCGCCATTGGGCGCGAGGAATTCGCTGAAATTTTCACTAGCGCGACCGCCGACGCCTGCGCCGCGATGGGCCAGCTCATAAGGCCACATCAACATTTTGAAATCTTTTTCCGGATTTATGTTGGGGCCGGCTTCGAGCAGGACAACGTTCAGTCCGCCTTCGGTGAGAATCTTGGCGGCCATACCACCGCCGGCGCCGGAGCCTACGATGCAGACATCATAGGATTTTGGAGAACGAAGAACTTGAGACATCCGCGCGATTATCTCCCAGGTCTTACGATTAGAGCTCGCCCTTTTTCATTTGCGAAACGGCAAAGTCGCAGGCTCGCGCGGTCAAAGCCATGTAGGTGAGCGAAGGATTCACGCAAGCGGAAGACACCATGCACGCGCCATCGGTGACGAAAAGATTTTTCGCGTCATGGGCCTGGTTGTGTTCATTGAGCACAGAGGTCTTGGGATCCTTGCCCATGCGCGCGGTACCCATTTCGTGGATGGTGAGGCCGGGCGCGTTATCTTCGATGAACGGATGGATGTCGCGGGCGCCGGCAGCGGTGAGCATTTCGGAAGCCTGGATGGCCATATCCTGCAGGAGAGCTTTTTCGTTCGCGCCAAAAGCGCAATGAATTTTCAGCGTGGG